>CAZKGF010000159.1:0-5495 GCA_964552115.1 uncultured Halobacteriales archaeon | reverse complement strand
GACATCTACGGCGACTTCACGGCCATATTCATGTACGCCGTCCGGGACCGCGAAGTCGTCCAGAACATCCTCGAGGATCTCACCGGTCAGCGGCTGATGTTCAACTACCTTCGGCTGGGTGGGGTGGCTTGGGACCTGCCCGAGCCACGCCAGGATTTCTTCGAGAAAACGCGAGACTTTCTGGACGAACTTCCCCACCGGCTCGAAGAGTATCACAACCTGGTTACGTCGAACGAGATCTTCCAGATGCGCGTGGTCGATACGGGGGTCCTGCCCCCGGAGGAGGCACGAAGTTATGGAGCCACCGGGCCGGTCGCCCGTGCCTCCGGCGTCGATTACGATCTCCGACGTGACGACCCCTACGGCTACTACGACGAATTGGAATGGGACGTCGTCACCGAGGACGGGTGTGACAATTTCTCACGGCTCCTGGTCCGACTCCGCGAAGTCGAAGAGTCCGCCAGGATTATCGAACAGTGCGTCGACTTGCTCGAAGACTGGCCCGAGGACGAACGCGAGATCCAGTCGAACGTCCCGCGAACGCTCAAACCCGATGCTGATACCGAAATCTACCGCGCCGTCGAGGCGGCCAAGGGAGAACTCGGCATCTACATGCGAGCTGACGGCACGGACAAACCGGCTCGATTCAAGATCCGCAGTCCGTGTTTCTGCAATCTCCAGACCCTGCCGGTCATGTCCGAGGGTGAATACATCCCCGACATGATCGCAGCCCTCGGCAGCCTCGACATCGTGCTCGGGGAGGTCGACAGGTAATGACACTCGTCGACACGATCAGTGGACTGCTCCCGCTGGGCACCGGGACGGGAGCGGAAATCGTGGCGGCACTCCTCGGCGCAGTCCTCATCGGGACACTGATGATGACGAACATGGCCGTGGCGGGGCCGTGGGCCAAACGGAAGATCACCGCCGCGTTCACCGACCGCATCGCGGTCAACCGCGTCGGCCCGTTCGGACTGTTGATCATCGTCGCCGACGCGGTCCGGATGCTGTCGAAAGAACTCATCGTCCCGGAGGGCGTCGATCGCCCGGCGTGGGACATCGCGCCAATCCTCATGGCGAGTTCAGCGTTACTCGGATTCGCCGTGATTCCGATGGGAAGCGGGCTTCACTTGGCAGATCCGGAAATCGGCCTGGTGTTCGTCTTCGCAACGGCGTCCATGGCTTCGGTCGGGCTCGTGATGGCCGGCTACTCGTCGAATAACAAGTACGCCTTCCTGGGTGGCCTGCGGGCCGTCGCACAGAATCTCGCCTACGAGATTCCGCTGGTACTAACCGGCGCGTCCGTCGTCATTTTCGCCGGATCGCTCCAACTCAGCGAGATCGTCGCCGCCCAACAGGCCACGTTGGTGTCACTCGGGCCGATCGCGATCCCCGAGTGGTACGCCTTCGTCAATCCGTTCGCATTCGTCCTGTTCATGGCGGCCAATCTCGCCGAAGTCGGCCGTAATCCCTTCGACATCCCCGAAGCACCTACCGAGATCGTCGCAGGGTGGCAGACGGAGTACTCGTCGGTGTACTTCGTCCTCGCGTACCTCTCCGAGTTCATCCACATCTTCCTCGGAGGGGCGATCATCACGACGATCTTCCTGGGTGGACCTGCGGGGCCAATCCTCCCCGGATTCGCGTGGTTCTTGATCAAGATCTGGGCCATCTTCCTGTTCACGCAGTGGACGCGGTCTGCGGTGCCACGAGTCCGGATCGATCAACTGATCCAAATCGGCTGGAAGGGCATGCTCGTCCTTTCGTTCGCGAACCTGCTGCTCACGGCGGTCATCGTGGGGGTGGTGCTGTGAGCACCGTTCTCCAGACCGCCGGAGGTGATCTCCGATGATAGGTATCCTCAAAGGCATGGCGACGACGATGAAGCACGCGCTAGATGGCTCGACGTTTACCGTCGAATACCCCGAAGATACCCCGGAGGTCAGCCCGCGGTTTCGGGGGGTTCACAAGTTCAGCCAGGAACGGTGTATCTGGTGTCGCCAGTGTGAGAACGTCTGTCCCAACGACACTATCCAGATCGTCATGGACGAACAGCGCAATGGCGAGCAGTACAACCTCCACATCGGCCAGTGCATCTACTGTCGGCTGTGTGAGGAGGTCTGTCCCGTCGACGCCATCTTGCTGACACAGAATTTCGAATTCACGGCGGACACGAAAGACGAGTTCGCCTACAACATGGAGGATTTGAAGAACGTCCCGTGGTACAAGGACATCGACCCGCTGGAATCCCGTGAACCCGATCGCGGTGCCTGGATCGGGGAAGGCGAAGGCGAAGTCGACTATCAGTGAAGCCGGTTTGAACGGCGTTCGTGCGGAGTGATCGAATGTTTTTCCAGTTAGTCTGAAGCCGTGATTGGCCCCACCTGTGTCATTTCGGGGCCCTGGGTGACTCCCATCCCTGCCCCAAATCAAATCGGGCACCCACCATTTCGCGAGGTGCATACGAATAGGGGCTGTCCCCTACGCAATCGCGTGCACCCCGATCGTCGGTGATCGTTCATCCGTTCGATCTGAACCCCGGTCCAGAGCGGGGCGAAACCCACGGATTTCCGAACGAAAAGAGGAATCTTCAAAAGCGCCCCGGTCGGACCGTCGGACAACATGGCCTTGTACGAGTCAATCGCCTTCGCGCTGTTCGCCATCGTGACGGTCGCCAGCAGCGCGGGCGTCGTCCTTGTGCGCGACGTCTGGCACGCGGCGCTGTTACTTGGCGTGGCGCTGTTGAGCGTGGCCGTCCACTTCGTGATGCTCCAGGCCGAATTCCTGGCCGCGATGCAAATTCTCGTTTACGTGGGTGGGGTGCTCGTGCTCATCATCTTCGCCGTCATGCTGACACGACGGGACCAACCGGAAGACGAGGACGCCATGGAGGTGTCCGGCTGATGACCACGCGCCCACGCGCGAAAATCGGTCGCCACCTCCTCCCCGGTCTCGCAGCGGTTGCCCTGTTCGTCATCATGGCGACCGTCTACGTCAGGGCGGAGTTCGGAGCGATCCTCGAATCCGTCGGCTACCCGGACGGGTCGATCACCGCGAGCATCGGATACGCGCTGTTCGATCTGACCGGCCAGGTCGATGGCGCGATCCCGAGTGATTCCTTCCTGGCTGCCTTCGAAATCGTCGACGTGCTGCTGGTGGCCGCCCTCGTTGGGGCGATCATGCTGGCACGCCGGGATGTCGGCGGTTCGATCCGCACAGCGATCGCCGACGGCGGCCGTGATCTGTTCGGGAACGACGAGGGGGGTGAGGACTAGATGGCCGTCTTACCCCAGTACTATCTGCTCCTCTCCGGGCTGATCTTCTGCATCGGCCTGTTCGGTATCCTGACGAGGCGCAACGCGTTGTTCTTCCTCATGTCCGTCGAGCTGATGCTCAATGCGGGTAACATCAATCTCGTCGCCTTCTCGTATTTCCACGGCAACCTCACCGGCCAGGTGTTCACGCTGTTCACCCTGGCTGTCGCGGCAGCCGAGGTGGCCGTCGGCATTGGTATTATCCTGGTCCTCTACCGGAACTTCTCCGGTGTGGACGTGACTGAGGCAACAACAATGAGGTGGTAACAATGGTCGGTGCATTCGAACTCGCGCCTGCGATCGCCATCTTCCCACTGCTTTCGTTCGTTATCGCCCTCTTTTTGGGGCGGTGGATGCCCAAGCGAGGCGCGCTTGCCGGCATCATCGCCACGGGTGGATCGCTCCTCCTGTCCATCTGGGTGGCGCTGACGATCCTGACCGGGACCGAGTCGTATCACGAGGAGCTGTACACGTTCGTGTCCGGACTAGACTCCGTGACGCTGCACTTCGGTATCTTCCTCGACCCGCTCTCGGCACTCATGCTGGTCATCGTCTCGCTCATTTCGTTCCTCGTCCACGTCTTCTCGCTCGGGTATATGAACGACGAGGGCGAGACCGGGCTGCCACGGTATTACGCCGGGCTGGGCCTGTTCAGCTTCTCCATGCTTGCGTTCGTCTACAGCGATAACCTCCTGATGAGTTTCATGTTCTTCGAGCTCGTCGGGCTGTGTTCGTACCTACTCATCGGCTTCTGGTTTCGCGAAGCGGGACCACCGAGTGCCGCGAAGAAGGCGTTCCTGGTCACCCGGTTCGGGGACTACTTCTTCCTCATCGGGACCGTGGCAGTCCTCGCAACGTTCGGCTCCGCCACCTTCGTCGGGGACGCATCGTTCATTGCAACGGCCGAAGCGACACTGGCCGGTGACGCCACTGGGGCTGTAACCACCTTCTTCGGACTCGACCCACAGACCTGGTTTACCGTCATTGGCCTGTTGGTGCTGGGCGGCGTAATCGGCAAATCAGCTCAGTTCCCGTTGCACACCTGGCTGCCAGACGCGATGGAGGGCCCGACGCCCGTCTCTGCGCTCATCCACGCGGCGACGATGGTGGCAGCAGGGGTCTATCTCGTCGCACGAATGTACGGCTTTTACGCACTCTCGCCCACCGCCCTGGGCATCATCGCCCTCGTCGGTGGGTTTACGGCACTGTTCGCAGCGACGATGGGCGTCGTCAAACAGGAACTCAAGCAAGTACTGGCGTACTCCACCATCTCCCAGTATGGATACATGATGCTCGCACTGGGCGGTGGCGGGTACGTCGCCGCGGTCTTCCACCTCACCACGCACGCCGTCTTCAAAGCACTCCTGTTCCTCGGAGCGGGGGCAGTCATCATCGCCATGCACCACGAGGAGAACATGTGGGAGATGGGTGGCCTGAAGAGCAAGATGCGGATTACCTATCTGACGTTCCTCTCGGGGTCGCTCGCCCTGGCAGGAATCGTTCCGTTTGCCGGGTTTTGGTCGAAGGACGAGGTCCTCTACGAGACGCTGATTCACGGTCTCGGAGGCCAACCGCTCTTACTGGCAGGCTACGCAATGGGCCTGCTAGCCGTCTTTTTCACCGGGTTCTACACCTTCCGGATGGTCTTTCTCACTTTCCACGGTGAGCCCCGCACAGAGGTGGCCGAAAAGCCCCACAGCGTCGGCTGGAACGTCAAATTCCCGCTCGTGGTGCTGGGAATTGGTGCAGCCGTCGTCGGCTTCCTCAACATGGGTGTCCTCAAGAACATCATCGGAGAAAGTAACCTGTTCTTACACGAATTCCTCAATGGTGGGACGGACACCCTAAACGCACACCATTACGCGGACGTGCTCCACGAGTTTGCTGGGTATTCCGCCACGGATCTCTCGCCGCTGGCCCCGGGCGCTGTGTCGCTGTTGCTCGCCGTCCTCGGGGTATGTGCTGCGTGGCGGCTGTACAACGTACCCGAGCCCGAACCACACACCACGCGGTTGGGTGGAGTCCGGACACTCGTCGCGAACAACTACTACCAAGACGAGTTCCAGGTCTGGCTGGCCGACGGCGTCACTCAACCACTGGCCCGTATTGCCGACAAGTTCGATCAAGGGGTCATCGACGGGATCGTCGACGGAGTTTCCAGTGTCAGTCTGTTTGCCGGCG
>CAZKGF010000158.1:0-5499 GCA_964552115.1 uncultured Halobacteriales archaeon | reverse complement strand
ACTCCGCACCGAACTGCAGGGGCGAGGCCACGAGTTCACCAGCGAGACGGACACCGAGGTCGTTCCCCACCTGATCGAGGAGCAGCTAGCGGCCGGGGAGGACACGGAGACGGCCTTCCGCCACGCTGTGAGCAGGCTGGAGGGAAGCTATGCGCTCGCAATGGTCGTAGACGGCGAGAAACGCGTCTACGCCACACGGAATGGGTCCCCGCTCGTGCTCGGCGTCGGCGACGGACAGAACTACCTCGCGAGTGACGTCCCGGCCTTTATCGAGTTCACGGACCGCGTCGTCTACCTCGAGGACGGCGACGTGGTCGTCGTCGAACGGGACGAGTATCGCATCACGGACGGTGACGGCCAGCCAGTGCAACGGCGGGTCGATACCGTCGATTGGGCGGCCGAATCCGCCGAAAAGGCAGGGTACGACCACTTCATGCTCAAGGAGATCCAGGAACAGCCGATGGCACTCCGCCAGAGCATCGAGGGGCGGATCCAGGACGGCGACGTCGCCCTCGAGGACTTTCCGGCGGGGACCTTCGAGGGCGTGACGGACGTCCACTTCGTCGCCTGTGGGACGTCCTATCACGCCGCGATGTACGGTGAACAACTGCTGTCCCAGTGGGACGTGCCGGCGTCGTCGTTCCTCGCGAGCGAGTACGCCGTGTATCCGCCGCCGGTCGAGGAGGGCACGCTGGTAATCGCCGTCACCCAGAGCGGGGAAACCGCCGACACGCTGGAGGCGATGCGCGTCGCCCAGTCTCACGGCGCACGAACGCTTGCGGTGACGAACGTCGTCGGGTCGACGGCCGCACGGGAGTGTGACGACGCGTTGTTCATCAGAGCCGGTCCGGAGATCGGCGTCGCGGCCACCAAGACGTTCTCCTCGCAGGTGATGACGCTGGTACTCCTCGGCCTCCGACTGGCCGCCGACGTCACCGGCGCGATGCCGCCCGGCCACACCGACGTGCTCGACGCCGTCGACGACCTCCCGGAGCAAGTCCAGGCGGTCCTCGACACCACGCGTGCCAAGTATATCGGTGAACAGTACCTCGGAGCGGACGGGCACTTCTTCATCGGGCGCGGCAACGCCTATCCCGTCGCACTCGAAGCCGCCCTGAAGTTCAAAGAGATCACGTACGAACACGCGGAGGGCTTTGCCGCCGGCGAGTTGAAACACGGTCCACTCGCCCTCGTGACGCCGGACACGCCGGTCTTCGCCATCTGTTCGGGCCGGGACGCCGACAAACTCCGGAGTTCCATCAGCGAGGTCCAGACCAGGGGTGCGCCGGTCGTCGCCGTCACGCCGCGGTCGATGACGGACGTCGTCGCGGCTGCGGACGATACGGTGACCGTCCCTGCGACGCATCCGGATCTCGTCCCGATTCTGGCGAACGTCCAGTTGCAACTCATCGCCTACCACGCCGCTGCACAGCTCGACCGATCCATCGACAAGCCACGCAATCTGGCCAAAAGCGTCACCGTAGAGTAGTCGGTCTCTTTCAGGACCGACCGACTGCAGTGGCTACCGACTCCCGTTCCGGTCCCTTCTCGTCGGAAACCGACGAATTTCGACGGCTCCAGCGTGGTAGCTTCCCGGTACGGAGCGGGCCAGAGAGGGGCTGACGGAGTAATTTCGTGCTATCGACCCACATGCGGTCTCTTCTTATGGGGGATACGCTCGTCCGGAAAGCCATGGCCCAGTCCGACGACCGAACCCTGGTACTCGTCACCGAGGCAGTCTCCGACGCGCTGGACGTGCCGATGGAGGACCTGCCACCGCTATCGGAGACGATCAGCCTCGATGGACTGGACGCCATCATGGGCGACGGCGGGGCCGACGACGTGACGGTGACGTTCTCCTATGCCGGACTGCGCGTCTTCGTCCACTCCGAAGAATTCGTCTACGTTCGGCCGACCGGTAGCGACGACGCTGGGGCGTTCGAACGGGGCGTGGTCCACGACACGTGATCGAGAGGAGCGTTCAATCTTGTCGTGACTGCTGAAACGACAGGGGCGGACAGCCACCATATCAGCGCGAACGCACCAGTGCAGCAGGACCGTGGCGCCGATTCTATAGCCGAGCCGACGGCGATGGCCGTCTCACGTGGAAGCCGACGTCGTCGAGGCTATCGTCGTCGGTGTCCGCCGACAATGGATTGGTTCCAACTTGCAGTTCCTGAATCTCCGATAGAT
Organism: uncultured Halobacteriales archaeon; assembly: GCA_964552115.1. Classification (GTDB taxonomy): domain Archaea; phylum Halobacteriota; class Halobacteria; order Halobacteriales; family Haloarculaceae; genus CAZKGF01. The sequence continues at coordinate 3,306 of CAZKGF010000158.1, read as the reverse complement.
CATCGTCGTCGAGCGAGACGACCTGTGTCCAACCGAGGAGAACGATGAGTAGAACGAGACAGAGAATGATGCCAATAGCATATAAAAGACGTCGGCGCACGACTCCAATACAGCGTTCGTATCTCAATAAACTCCCACACCCCCGATTGCAAACATTTTGGTCCCAACGGACGGGTCCCGAGCCCTCGAAACGCCCTCGACGTTCGGCACCGGGGCTGGTCACTCGAGGTCGTTCCCACAACGTCGAGACGTGGGAGCTCCGTTCAGGCCTCACTCGCGTCGGTCGCCCGGGTCTCGGACTGCCTGCCGACCGGCCGCAGTCGTACCTCGAATCGAGCACCGCCAGCCTCGCCATCGGTCACTCCAATCGTCCAGCCGTGTGCCTCCGTGATCTCTTTCACGATTGCCAGGCCAAAGCCAGTCCCCTCCTCCGTGCCGGAGACCCCGGGTTCGAAGATGCTGTCACGCATTTCTGCTGGTATGCCGGTGCCGTCGTCCTCGTAGTAGAACCCGTATTCGGTCGTCCCGATTTCGATGTGTGGCGCTTGGGCGTTGTGTTCGACCGAGTTGCGGATGAGATTCGAGAACAGATCGATCAGCCGTGACTCGTCGGCTTCACCGCTGAACGAATCGACGATTTCGTACGTTGCCTCGCCGGTATCGACCGACTTCCAGGCTTTCTCGAACGTCGATCCGAAGTCAACGTCGGACGTCTCGTTGATGGACTCGCCCTTTTTCGCCAACTGGAGCAGGTTCTCGATGAACGCCTCCATTCGCCGTAACGACGCGGCGGCCTTCTCGAGGTGTTCGCTGTCACGTTCCTCTCGGGCCAGTTCGACCTGCCCCTGGGCGACGTTCAACGGGTTACGGAGGTCGTGGCCCAGCACGCCGGCGAATCGCTCCAACCGCTCGTTCTTCCGTTCTATCTCACGCTCGTACTCCTTCTTGTCCGTGATGAACCGTGTCACCCCGATCAGGCCCTTGATCTCGCCGTCTTCGCCGTACCACGGCACCTTCGAGGTCAGCGTCCAGTCGTCGTTCTCCGGATTGTACTCTTCCTTGTTATGGATCGGTTCACCCTCCTCGATGACGTGCATGTCGTCGGCATAGCTCTCCTCGGCGAGTTCCGGATCGTACAGTTCCAGGTCGGTCTTCCCGATCGCATCCGTCGTCATATCGTCGTACTCGCTCATGAGGAGATGGCGCCCCTCGGTGTCTTTCACATAGAGCGATGCGGGCACCTGCTCGAAGATCTGGTTCAACAACGTCTCGCCGAGGCGCAGGGACACGTCCCGATGGCTCTTGACCAGAGTCGACTCGTCGGTCCCACCGTTCTGGGCCCTGGCACCGTCGACGAGATTGGTGATTCGGTTCGCCAGAAGCGTGTACTGTTCGCTCCCGACTTCTTTCTGGAGATAGTCCGAGACGCCCATGGAGATCGCATCACTCGCGATCTCTTCGCTCCCCTTCCCGGTGAAGAGGAGGAAGGGGATGTCCGGATGGGTACTGCGAACCATCTCGAAGAACTCGAACCCGTTCGTGTTCGGCATCTCGTAGTCCGACACGACGCAATCGACGTCGGTATTCCGCAGTATCTCCAGCCCTTCGCTCGGTGAACCGGCCGAAATCACCGACAACCGGTCGTTTTCCCGCTCGAGAGACTGGGCAGTAACCTCGAGAAACCCGCTGTCGTCATCGACATGGAGAACGGTGATTGGGCGCATTTGTTTTGGTGGTAATTACACAGTACCTGTGATCAAACAGTATAACTATACCCCTTAGGTCCTTCGACGGTTTCGACCGCTCGTTCGTTCGACGCGGCGCCAACCACGGCAATCGTTGTAGTGCTCCGTCAGGGATTCGAACCGAGTCGAGACGTTCCGGGTCGCTCGCTACGCTCGCTTCCCGGGTCTGCGACTCGCCGGCTTCGAATCCCTTCCGTGCGCTTCCTTCTTCGTCACTTCGTTCCTCAGAAGAGTGCTCCGTCAGGGATTCGAACCCTGGTCATTGTCGTGAGAGACTGTTGGTACCCGTGGGGCAACGAACTGTGATCATCCGCACAGCGTTTCTTTATAGTATACTCGTATATTTCGATCCTTCAAAGGATGAAAAATGATTGCAACCCCATCCGTTTATACGTACATCTGCGTCCCACCTGACCGGTATGGAAAGACCCCGAATACCCCGGTGGCACATACCCCGAGTACCGGACGTCCGAAATACAGCGTCCAGAGTATCTCGACGAGACGGACGGTACCAATCTGCCGCGTCATCGGGGTTCTCGTCTCTAATATGGCAGAATAGTACGATGTTTTGTTTTCGGTTACCACGGTGGGGTTCTGAACAGTGATCAATCTTCTATTTGCTACCGTATCCGAGTCTTGCCTAAATTATAAGACCGACTCGTCCCCCAATCAATTATGTTCATTCTATTGCAGTCCGGCGAGGCGGCGACGCGACCGACGTTCTGGCAGATTGGGCCGGTCGGCAAGGCCGTGTTTTACTATCTCGCGGCGGTCGCCATCCTCGTCTTCCTGTTTGGAACGTTCGAGCGCGTCCGACAGTACACCAGGGGAGACGCCGACTGGTTCGAACGCACCGACGCACTCCCGCGTCGAGTTCTCGCTGCCGCTGGCATCGTCGGATCGAACCGGACGCTGTTCGACCGCGACGTCGTCGGCGGATTGATGCACGCCTTCGTCATGTGGGGGTTTCTGACGCTCCTGATGGCCACGATTATTCTCGGCGTCGATATGGACTTCTACCGGCCGCTGACTGGTGAATCGTTCTTCATCGGCGACTTCTATCTCTCGTACTCCTTCGTCGTCGACGCGATGGGGCTGTTGTTCATCGTCGGGCTCGGTATCGTCCTGTATCGTCGCTACGTCGTCCACAGCGACCGTCTGTGGAGTCGCTTCACGAGCCTCGAAGACGACCTGTTCGTTTGGACGCTGTTCTTGCTTGGGGTCGGCGGCTACCTCACGGAGGCCGTCCGCATCCTCGGGCAGGGCTTTCCGGATTTCGAGACAGTGAGTTTCGTCGGCTGGTCGATCGCCGTGGTGTTCGAGGCCGCCGGGATGACGCCGGCGATGGCCGAGGCGTTCTATCCGATCACGTGGTGGGCCCACGCGTTGCTCGCGCTCGCGTTCGTCGCCGCGGTACCCATGGGAAAGCCGTTCCACATGCTCTCCTCGTTCGCCAACGTCGTTGCCCGGAACGAAAACGCCGGCAAGCAACTCCCTGGCATCCCCGCGGACCTGGACGCGACCAACGCCGAGAGCATCGACGATTTCTCCTGGAAGGAAC
>CAZKGF010000157.1:0-5499 GCA_964552115.1 uncultured Halobacteriales archaeon | reverse complement strand
GGTCGAACCAGCCCAGCTCGGGCTTGCGCTCGTTGATGATGGTCACGAAGAAGTTTATCCCGCCACCGGTGAGACTCGCGACACCCAGAACCCAGATTGACATGATCGCGAAGTCAGTCCCGGTCGTATTTAGCATCGAACGGAGCGGCGGATACGCGAACCAACCCGCGTTGTCCGGAAGACCAGTGAGTCCCAAGAGATTGGTGACGAACGGCAGGTAGAGGAGTATCAGCCCGGCACTGATCCCCCACGCCCCGAGTGCGTTCATCCGGGGCCAGGCCATTTCGTCGGCGCCGATGAACAGCGGGATCATGTAGTTAAAGAAGGCGCCCTGGAGGGGCAGAATCACGAAGAAAATCATCGTCAGCCCGTGGATCGAGATAGACGCATTGAAGCCGGACATACTCAGTAGTGTCAGGTCCGGACTCACTGCAAGTTCTGTCCGGAAGATCAGTGCGAGGGCGCCACCGAGCGCGAAGGCGAGGATCGCGTGCCACAAATAGATTATCCCGATGAGCTTGTGATCGGTCGTATACAACCATTTTCGCCACCCCGAGGGGACGTGCCCTCCCTCATCAGCGGCGTCGTGTGTGGTCCTCATTGGGATGGCTCACCTCCAAGCGGATCCGTCCTGAGACGTATTCCCTGCATGGTTAGTGTCCCATGGACTCGCCGCCAGAGCGTAGCATTGTTCGGAGTTCTTCTAGTTGGTGGTGAACTTCCCCGCCGTGCCATTGATCGGCCTCCTCCACGTGGTGAAGTTCTCTGGTCATCGCCGGTGCCCAGCCGCTCGGGTTGGCGACAGCCTCAGTTCCGTTTTCACCCCACAGTTCTCCCACCACGATTGCAGCAGCCATTCGGAATTGGTGGTGGTTTTGACACCAGTAGAAGTACACTCCCTCCTCCTCGAACGTGTGAGTAAATGGTCCCCGACCGACCGGATTGCCCTGCTCGCGGAGCTTGTCCGATAGCCGTTGATTGAACCGGTGGTCGATACCCTCCGAGACAGATTTCGCGCCGTGGAGGCCTGGGATGTAGCCAGAGTCGAAGTGTGCGCTCCCTTCGGGAATCATTCGCGGGAACTGATTCGACGCTCCGAACGACGTTATCGAGTGGGCCCGGGGTTCTGAAATTTCATCGATATCAGCGTGGGACCAGATTACCTGCGTTCCCGGCTCGATCCACGCGACGTGGGGCATGAAGTGGTAGTTGTTTGAATCGTCAGGTTTGGCAACCATCTGCACCGTGACTCCCTCCATGCTCATCCCCTCCATCGTCATCTCCATCGGTTGGGCCGGATACTCGCCGTGTGCCGGCGCCCCCTTGAACATCGAGAGCCCCTCGACACCTTGCATGAACGTCATCGATGGGGCCATCGATCCTGCTGCCATGGTGCAGCCGGCGAGGGACGTGAGGCCGACAACCCCCGCCACGCCACTATACTTGAGGAACCGACGTCGATTAGCCTTGTGTGGATCTGTCACAGGATCACCTCTCACGCCAGTGGTCCGAGGGGTTGCCAAGGAGGCTCATATAAATACATGATACTTCAGCCAGCGGACAATCAGTGAGGGAGATTTGAACAGCGACAGTCGCCGCTCACTAATCGGTGATCCGGCCCAAATCGTGCGGTTACGGCTCGAGGGATCCGTTCCGTACTGGTGATGATACCGGGGTACCTTGGGAAACGGGTGTGCTAGGTTACAGGTGACAAGCCCTGCGTCTGATCACGTGTCCGAGGTGTGACAGTGGTTCCTTCAACGGAAATATAGATAGGTTACGAGGGCCACGAATCCCGGCACGATTCGGAGCGCGGTCGGAAAGCCTTGCCCGACCGGATCCGCCGACACGGTCAGCGCGACCAGGCTAGGGACTACGCCCGCAAGAAAGAGACCACCGATAACGCACCCGGCAAACGGGGCCAACTCGTCGTGACCCCGTCGCGTGCCATCTCGGTACACCCAGACGCCGAGACAGATAGAAACAACGATGACGCCGACTGTCGCCGCCACTTCCGTTGACTTGACGGCGGCAAACGGGACAAGCGCCCCCACCGCCCCGGACCGATGCCCTCGATTCCGATGGGGCGGGACCTGCAATGGCACCGGGGAGAGTCCGCGTTGCTGTCGGGGGACTGTCGACTCCGTCTCGTGCGTGTCGGTACTCATCTGCCTGGAATTCGATACGAAGAGTGTGGCCTGCCAGATAGTGTTTGGTATCGCGAGGGTATACCCTCCCTCCCAGGTACTGTGGCCGAAACCTCTGGCCAGAACGCTCCCGTTCGAGGCTGAGAATGGGATGACCGAGAACCAGCGTTCCTCCTGGTTCTCGGCATCAGCTCCCGTAAACTGAGGGGAGCCACCCGATGTAGGTGATCTCCCCGTTGCTAAGTCCGACGTCGTCAGCGCCCTCCGAGTTCAAAACTTGGAACCCACGCTGGCTCACCAACTGTGGACGGGTGCCGTCACCGTTCACCCAGTAGCATCTCGGTCGGTATCGACCGACTCGCCATCCGTGACGACGACGTGGGCATCCCCAGACTTGCACTCGGCCATCTCGCTGCGGTGTTCCCGGTACGCGATCTCCTGCTTGGGATTGAGATATACTTTCGCGTTCGTTTGTACCGAGGACGATGCCGTCGACTTTGTTCTCGTCGCTATACGTCATGGATCGTCACCTTTCCAGCTGGAACTAGCGACCAGCAACGTTTAGATTTCTTTACATATATTCCTGATTGTTCTCCAGAATCGCCTGACTGGGCCGAGGTACCGGCTTACCATACGGGCACTCGTCCTTTCACACGGGTGATGACTGAACCGGCGGAGAAGGGCTAAAACACCCGAAAACAAGGGAGAGAGCCTAGGCCGGGATTTGAACCCGGGCTCTCGTCCTTACCAAGGACGCGCTTTACCGCTAAGCTACCCAGGCGCGGCGACACACAGTTGCCATGATCGGCCTAAACCGGTTTCGATTTACCGGTCCGCGGAGGTCCGAACCCCGTCAGTGCGGGCGGTCCCGGCCAGTGTGTCCAGTCGGTCCGCGACCGCCTCGGGGAAGAATTCCCCGGACTTCTCGAAGGGGTGTCCGTTGGCCAGTCCGGCGGCGTACTCCCGGAGTTGTGGCGTCACCGGACTATCGGAGACGGTCGACCCGGCCACGACTGCCAACTCCAGTACGTCAGCCTCGAGGTTGTGATCCAGACCATCGTCCTCGGTCTGGCGGCGAACCGTCTGATCTCGGCCGAAATCCCGGACCACAGACACAGCAGCGTCTGCCGCCTCGGTCCGGGCCAGCAGGTAAAACCCCCGAGCGACGAACACGTCCGCAGCCAGAATCGCCAGGTCGGCCTCCTCGTGCTCGGGCCCCGTCTCCAAGGCCGTCCAGGGCTCGTCGCGGACGAGTGACCGGGTGAGCTTGAGGCCCTCGTAAATGAGTTGGACGCCGGCCGCACGGGTCGCGATGCCGTCGGTCAGGTCGCGGTCGCCTCCGGCAATCTGTGACCCGTCGCCGACCGCCCCAACCTGCAAGAGGGTCAAAACCCCGGGGACCATCGAGCCCTCCGTAAGGGCGCCATCGACGTAGGCGCGAAGCGCCTCGGGCTCGACGTCAGCGACCGCCTCCCTGGCGGCTCGTCGAACCGCCGCGGCTTCCTCCATCGACCGAGGCTACCTTCGGGAAAGCCAAAGACCTTTGGAAACCCCCTAACAGATCGGGGCATGATTCGGACTGCGGTGGCAGACGATTGTCGGGTCATCACGATCGATCGGCCCGCCCGCCACAACGCCCTCCGCCCCGCCGATCTCACAGCACTCGCCAATGCCTTCCGAGCGGCGAGCGAACCCGTCGTGTACCTCCACGGGACCGGCGATTCCTTCTGTGCCGGCGCCGACCTCGACGTGATCGACTCACTGGATGGCGAGACTGCGACGGCGTTTGCCCGCCACGGCCAACGCGTCGCCGACACGATCGAGGGATACGACGGCGCCGTCGTCGCCGGCATCGATGGCGCGGCGCGAGGTGGTGGCGTCGAACTCGCACTCGCTGCGGATATCCGACTCGCCACCCCGGACTCGACGTTTGCCGAATCCGGCGTGACGCTTGGCCTCTTCGGCGCATGGGGCGGGACGGCACGGCTTCCCGGCGTCGTCGGAGCAGGCATGGCGCTGGATCTCGGCCTCTCCGGCCGGACTATCAATGCCGAACAGGCCCGGTCGATGGGCCTCGTGTCTCGTGTGGTCGCCGATCCCAAAGCCGTCGCTCGGGACATTGCCGACAACGATCCCCGCGCCATCCGCGTCCTCAAGGAACGGCTCCGGGACGACGCGGACAGTGCTACCCAACGAGAGCGGGAGGCGGCTGCGTTTGCCGAGTTGATCGAACGACGCAACCGAAACCGTTGAACCGTCAGACAGTCTGAGTGAGAGCAAATGCCGAGTTGCTCACACTGTGGGGCCGAGTTCGACGACGAGGAGGCATATCTGGATCACCTCGCCGCCGAACACGAGGGCGAACTCGGCCGGATCGAGCAACGCCGCGTCGCCGACCGGACCGGTGAGGATAGCGAGGGAATTCCGACGGGGCCGGCCGTCTTGGGCGTGGTCTTGCTCCTCGGCGTGGCGATCGTCGTGTACGTCCTCCTGTTCATGGGCGCCGACCCGCCCCGGGACGGCCAGACACCGGGTGCGTACGGGTCTGCCCACGAACACGGGACCGTCGAAATGGTCGTCCTGGGCGAACAAGTGGATTTTAGCCAGGACCAGTACCAGCTCCAGGCAGACCGGTTTCACTTCGAGTCGGACAACGGTCGGGTGTGGCACGCCCATGCAACTGGCGTGACACTTGCCTGGGGCATGTCGACGCTGGGGATCGAACTCGGCGAGAACAACGTCACCTACCAGGGTACGACCTACAGTGATGCGAGTGAGAATTACTCCGTCAGTGTCACGGTCGACGGCCAATCGGTCGATCCGACCTCGTACGTGCTCGATGGGGTGAGCGACGGCAACCCCGAAAACGGTGATGCCGTCCGGATCGTCGTCGAATCGACTTAGAAGAGTGGGTCGGGGCCGGGCGGTGCCATTCGCTTGTGTTCACTCTGTTCGTGTAACGTGTGGACGTGCTCGACGAGCGAGCGGTCGACCCCCAGTTCGCGAGCGGTGGCGGCTGGCGACAGGGGGCCATCGATCGAAAGTGCGAGAATCGAGTCGAGCGTGGGATAGTCCAGGCCGAGTTCGGCTTCGTCACTCTGGTCGGCCCACAGTTCTGCGGAGGGGGTCTTGGTCACGATGGCCTCGGGGACGCCGACCGACCGCGCAAGTTGGCGGACTTGTCCCTTGTAGAGTGGTGCGATCGGGTGACAGTCCACAGCGCCGTCGCCGTACTTGGTGAAATAGCCGACCAGTGCCTCACTGCGGTTGCCCGTGCCAAGAACCAGGCCGTCACGGGTGTTAGCAGCGAAGTAGGCAATATCGGCGCGAATACGAGCCCGCAGGTTGCCCA
>CAZKGF010000156.1:0-5553 GCA_964552115.1 uncultured Halobacteriales archaeon | reverse complement strand
GCAGATACGGAAGCTGACGAGGCTGAACTCGCGGTCCTTCTAGGCGAGTATCGTGCGAGCGAATCCCAGTTCGAGCTATACGAGGACCGGGGTGGTTCGTGGCGCTGGCGGCTTCGACATCAAGATGGCGACGTCATTGCGAGTAGCAACAAGGGCTATGCGCGCCAGAAGGACGCCCAACAGGCCATGCAGGCAGTCCAGCGCGACGCCCACGGTGCGACGGTACTCCACATTGAACACGAAGCTGACCTCCCCGACGCTGAGTCCGCCGAAGGGTTCGTCATCGCGGACGAGGGTGAGAGCCAGGCAACCTTCGAGTTCTACGAGGATAACGGAAGTGAATATCGCTGGCGGCTCCGGCACAACAACGGCAATATGCTCGCCCACGGGGGTCAGGGCTACGCGTCGCGGAGCGGAGCGGAACACTCAGTTGAGGGTATTCGTGACTACGTGGGTCCAGCGGAGTATCTCCAGCCGGATCCAACAGCCATTGAAGTCTTTCGTGATGAGGCGAACGAATGGCGCTGGCGGCTCCGCCACAAAAACGGAAATATTCTCGCAGGTAGCGGCGAAGGGTACGAGAACCGGAGCGGTGTCCGCAAGGCAATTGACCGCCTCCGCGAGCGCATTGGTGGGTTGGATATCGAGGTATACGAAGACGAAGCTGGCGGCTACCGCTGGCGATTGGAAGGTGGAGACAAACTCGTCAAGGCCGATAGCGGCCACTATGAGTCCCGAAAGGGTGCCGAGAAGGCTGTCGACCGTGTTCGGACGTTCCTGCCAGAAGCTGATCTAGTCGATATCGGCCGAGCCGCGTTCGAAATTTACGTGGACGAAGGTGGGGAGCACCGGTGGCGACTCCGCCATCGCAACGGGAACGTACTCGCAAGCAGTGGTGAAGGGTACGCAAGCAGGGGTGGTGTCTGGGACGCCATCGAGAGTGTGAAACGGAATGCACCCGACGCCGGATTCACGGACACTGAGGAGTGACGTATCGGATACATCTCGAAGAGCTCGTCGAACACGGGGTGTTTCATCAGTTCGAACCGGTGGCAAAAATGTCGAACTCGTAAACTTCGTCTCCGAAGTCTGAAACGGAGTGGGTGAGTATCCGGTGGCGGAGAATTCACCTACTATTGAGTGAATGAGTGAACGTTCCATAGGATGGAATTTTTGTGATCTAACTTGACGAATCGGACTATCGCGGAATCGCGAATATTCACAGTCGTGACCGAACCGGAACGCCAGGCCCCCAAGGCCTTTGAGGGCCATGAAGAATTGTTATATAATGCCATCCCTTCCCCGTCGGCGATTCCTCAAATTATCCGCAGCGACGGGAGTAGGGATGATTGGATCGTCCGGAATCGCTACGGCAAATGGCGAACCGGCCCCTGGTGAAGTAGAATGGGAGTACGAACTCGGGGACTCCGTGAGTTCCTCGCCGACCGTTGTAGACGGGATCGTCTACATCGGGAGCTACGATGGGCACGTCTACGCACTCAACGCCACTACCGGCGACGAGGAGTGGTCCTACGACGCTGGTACTATTGTCTGGTCCGCACCGCAGGTCGTCGATGGAACCGTCTTTGTCGGAACCCGCCAGAATATCCGTCAAGAAGAAGACGGGGTCGTTTTCGGCGACGGCCACGTCATCGCCATTGACGCCGATACCGGCGAGGAATTGTGGACGTACACTGTAGACAGCGGATTCCGGTCTTCTCCGACTGTCCTCGACGGGACTGTCTATATCGGGAGCTACTACCAGATTCCTCGAGAGCAATCGGAGGGAGGCGCACTTCGCGCAATCGATACCGAAAGCGGGGAAGAAGATTGGGTGTTCGAGGCGCCTTACCCGATTCAATCCTCTCCGTCTATTGTCGACGACACCGTTTACGTGCAGAGTGGAGCACTCTTGTATCAGGAGGGTTCGCTCGTCCACGCGATCGACACAGACAGTGGCGAACAAGAGTGGGAGTTCGACGTTGGCTATCATGCATCGACCTCACCGACGATAGCCGACGGAACCGTCTATGCCATCGGTGATGAAATCTATGCGATCGATGCCGACGAGGGTCGGGAAGAATGGACGTTCGTGTACTGGGCCTCGGTTCCAGTTGCTCACAGATTTAAGACAACACCGACTGTGGCCGACGGAATTCTATTTGTCGGCGGCCAGGACGGCTTGGTCGCTATCGATACCGACGAAGTCGAGGAGTTGTGGAGTTTCGAAACTGAAACGGATGTAACGGCTTCGCCCACTGTAGCGGGCGGACTCGTCTACTGCCCGGTGCCGCTAAACTATCGACCCAGTGGACACGAGGCTGTCAGGCTGGACAGCGAGGTGTACGCCCTCGACGCCGTCACGGGAGATATTGAATGGAAGCACGAAACCGAGCAGACTGATTTTCAAACAGCTCCGACGATCGTCAATGGGACATTATACATCGGTTGTCACGACAACAACGTCTTCGACTCACACGTCTACGCGCTGGATGCCGGCGTCGACGGATCGAGCGTGGATTCCCGTGTCGAACTCGGGACGCTCGGCCATCACCAATCGTGGGCAAAGCGGGCCGGCACTACCCATGGGCTGGGTCTCTCGACGAACCAGGAAACGTTGGTACGAGCTGCCGGCGCGTTTGGCAGTCTCGGCGCCGGTGGCTATCTATTGAATCGTTCGCGTACCGATCAGTGACCACGGCTCATGGAACCGGAACGAGAGTTCAGATATACGAGGTGAACTTCCCCACCTACTCGCCCCCACCAATCAGGTAGATCGGTAATGTGAGGACCTAGATCGACGAAACGACTCTGCACAAAACCACGGCCGCACTTCATGGGCATATCGATTGGTTTTATTTTCAGCCGGGCGACGGAGGGGTATGAGTGTCTTTTTGGCCACCTGTGACTCCAAAGATTTCGATCGGACTGTCCAATCACCGATCGAGATTGGCAAGTACGACCATCCTCCCGAAACCGTGAGCGATGCCGAGTCGGTTCGGCTATGGGGCGTGCCTGAGAGTTCGAGTAATGAGACGAATTTCGCGAAGCTCCAATCAGGAGATCTCGTCCTCTTTCTCCAGGATGGAACTTACGTCGGCGCAGGGACAGTCCAGACGACGTTCGAAGACGAGTGGGCTTCGACGGCTGTTTGGACGGAAACGTCCGCGACGCTCCTGTACACGATCGAGGATTTCACATCAGTTACTGTTCCGAAGGCAGCAGTCAATCGCATTTTCGGGTATAGTGATAGCTACACCCCTCCGAACTTGATCCGCGTCGCAGAGGAACGCGTTACGAACTCGCCCGAGGCCATCGTTCGCGCTCTGGAGAAATACACCGAAAAGCACGCTGGCGATTCAAATTAAGACGACTAACTGATGTCCAGCGGCCGGGAAGTGCCCGCTCAAATCCACGTCGTGCGGTCGGCTTTGGGACCAATCCAGAGAACGAGAAATACACCTACCGACCTGCTTGACGATTCGGCGATGGCAGTTACTGAATTTGACCAGTCTACACTCACTGAATCGAAAAGGCAACCTATCCCGATTCGCTCGCCGACGGCGTCCGGTTTAAGATCGTAACGACGCCAGCGCCAGCTAATACGAGTAGGCCGGCGAAGCCAAAGGTGACAACGAATCCAAACGCGGCAAGCCACCCGCCCAGGAGTCCGCCTAGGCCGCCACCAACGGAGACGAGGGCTCCGTAGACGCCCAATGCCTCTCCCCGGATAATTGCAGGCGACAGTTCTGTCACGAGCCTGGCTGCCGTTACCGTGATCACCGCCCAGGTCAGCCCAAGCACGACGAACAAGATGCCGGCAAGGCCGAGTCCCAGGACGGTTCCTCGATTTGCCGCTCCGTCGAGCGCTACCGTCGTTAAGACACCACCTCGAACGACCAGCCCGCCGATATGAACGGGGAGGACCTCGTAAGTCCGTACCAGGCCGGCTGCACGGTCGTAGAAGGCGGCTGCACCCACGTTCAGGACGAGATACAGTGCGAAGATTTCGCTCGATCCGTAGCCGACACCGTCGAGATAGGCAGGAAGGGGCGCAAAAAACACACCGAAACCGGTGAACACGACCACAACGGCCAAGAAAAAGACCGCCAATTGGGGTGTGAACCGTGTCACGAAGCGTCGGGGATGGAACTGTCGCGGATCGACTCTCCTCGGCGTGAACGGAAAGGCTGCGCCCCGAATATTAAACGTGACAGCCCGCCGGGCCTGCCGTCGAAGCCGGTTCGGAGATGGTCCAGTTCCTCTCGGCGGATCGGGTGGTAGCGTTCGAGCACCGAGAAGCAAACCCAGACACGCACTGACTGCACAGACGAGGAAAAACAGCCGCTGAGCCGTGACCGTCTCGACGCCGACCGATCCGATCGAACTGATGAGGAACCCGAGGAACAACCCGACTGCCCACCCAATTCCCTGAAACTTGTTCAGCCGACTGATCTGGGAAGTCCACGCAGCTTCCGGCTCGCCAGTCACGACGAGGAGGGTAAGAACGGGTATCGCGGCAGCAAACCCCAACCACAGTAGGGCGTGGACAACGATGACCAACCATATCGCTTCCAGTGCGGGGATCACCAGCATCGTCACGACAGTACACGCCATGGCCACCAGGACGAAGCGCCGTCGCTGTCCGGTCCGATCCGCGAGACCACCAAAGACGATCGCCCCGGGAACGCCAACGAACGAGCTCGTCGCAAAGAGAATTCCGAGGTCGAACGCGCCCCCACCAAGTTCGACGAGGTAGAGGGGGACGATCAGTGACGCACCCCCGAATGCGATCGCCGTCAGCATCCAGGCCCACAACCAACGTCGAGCCATAGGCACCCAACCCCTGGGAGGGTTAAACGATGGTCGATTCGAGCGGAGCGCATAGACCCATATTCCTTTGTGGGCTCGACAGTAACCGAAACACACCTGATCCGGTGACGTAGGTCTTGCTCGAACACCACTTGGCGATACTTGGCCCGATTCAGCAACTCCCTGGCCAGTTACCCGTTTCAATCGACGTCTTCGTCGTCCTTGCACTCGTCTCGGCGGCACTCGTCCTGTTCGTCCTTCAACCGGTCTCGATCGACACGACAGCGATCGCGCTCATGGTCGCACTCATCCTCCTCGGGCCGTGGACGGGTGTCTCCCCGGAGGAAGGTGTCTCCGGTTTCTCGAACCCGGCGACGCTGACTGTGCTATCGATGTTCATCCTCAGCGAAGGCGTCAGACAGACCGGCGTCATCCAGATCCTCACTCAGAAAATGGAGGCGTTTGCGGGCGATAACGAGTCACGCCAATTGCTCGCGACGGTCGGGCTCTCCGGTCCCGCCGCAGGCTTCGTCAACAATACCCCGATCGTCGCCGTCCTCATTCCTGCAGTCACCAACCTGGCCCGAAAGACCGGGACGTCGCCCTCGAAGTTGCTCATCCCTCTCTCTTTTGCAGCAATGTTGGGCGGGACTCTCACGGTCATTGGCACGTCCACGAATCTACTCGCGAGTGATATCTGGGCGCAGGTCGGCGGGCCGGGGGCTCAGCCGTTCTCGTTGT
>CAZKGF010000155.1:0-5555 GCA_964552115.1 uncultured Halobacteriales archaeon | reverse complement strand
TCGAAGTACTCGGTCTCGAGGACGATGGACTGGAACTCCTTGGCACACTCACCGTAGGTGTCCTCGGCCTGGGCCATCGCCTGGAGGATTTCGAGTTGGTTCAACCCCCCCACCGACAACGCGTACATAAAGGAGACGGCATCCGACAGCAGCTCGTTCACTTCTCGCTTACGGGCGTTTGCGCGAACGTACGGAATCGAAACCAGTGAGCCAAAGCCAGCCGTGAATCCGAGTGTTCCGAACACCAGGCCGGTAATGAAGATGATAGCCGGCGTCTTGAGGATGTCGAGCCACCAGGGAACCGCGAACGGCAGCAACGAGACGTCGCCCGTGACGAACAGCTGTGTGAACAGCCACCCGACGAACAGGCCAACGAACCAAACGACGATGCCGACGAGCGTGCCGATCGCGAGGGCACGAGAGAGGAACAATTCGACGTTGTCGGACATCCGCGCCGCGGCCAGTTTGCTCTCTAACTGGGAGACGAAGTCACCGTCTTCGTCGAATATTCGTTCGTACAGTGGGTAGAAGGCGTCTCCGAGCGAGGTCCGGCCCCGGGAGCGACCTCGGTCCCGGGTATCCAGGCTCATGCCTCGTCGGCCTCCGACCCGGCCTTGGGCACGAATTCACCGAAGTCGACCTCGTCTTCTGAGTCTCCAGCGTCAGTCGATTCTGCCTGTAACGCCGAAACGATACTCGATTCCTCCAGTTCGCGATGCTGATCGAGGAGTGGCGTCGCACTCTCGAGGATCCCTTGGACCTGTTCCAGGACTGCTTCGCTGGGATCCGGCCGAGGGACCAACTCCTCCTTTTCCGGGTCGACCTCGATCTGGACGGACTCCATCTCGCGGAGGTCTTCGAGGCTGCGCTCGAGTTGGTTGTTCGCGATGATCGCGAGAATCGTCTCGGGATCGTTGATGAACGCCTGAATGGTCGCGGCGACCTCGGTGTAGGTGTTCAATCCCCGGTCGATTAGGTAGGCAAGGACGACTTTGCGCTTGAATAGTTCCTCGTCTAACTCCTCTTGACTCCAGCCACGATCGAACTTGATCTCCTCGAGTGTACTCGACGAGCCCATCTGGATGTAGTTGTCCGACTCGGCTCGCCACTCGAAGACGTCTCGGACGTTGATCTCGTCGTTTTCGGGGGCGTATTCGTTGATCTCGGTGAGCGTCTTGGTTCGACGAACTTTGCGACCATCGATGCGCGTCTGTGTCTGGATCGACACCAGGTCCAGGGCCGTGAACAGCGTCTTCGAGACGTTGATCGGATCGGTCGTAAACCGCTTGATGACTTCGCCGACCGAATCGGCGTGGAAGGTCGTGTAGGTGGTGTGGCCCGTCGACATGACCTGGAAGAGCGTCCGCCCCTCTTCACCCCGAACCTCACCCATGACGATGTAATCCGGTCGCTGGCGCAGTGCCGCCTCGAGCAGGTCGAACTCGTCGACGTCGCCGGTGTCGTCTTCGCCGAAGGAGGGGCGGGTAACTGAGGCGACCCAGTTGCGCTGTGGCAGCTCGACCTCCCGGGTGTCCTCGATGGAGACGATCTTGGCGTTCGACGGGATGAACAGCGAACTCGCATTCAGGCTAGTCGTCTTCCCCGACGCAGTCCCGCCGGCGAATATGAGGCTCTTTTCGTTCTCGATACAGAGCCACAGAAAGGCCATCTGATCGAGATTGAACGTGTTCCAGTTGATCAGGTCGATCGGGGTGAACGGGACGTCCTTGAACTGGCGGATCGTGTAGTTTGTCCCGTGATCCGAGACTTCCTTTCCGAGGGTGAGCTGGGCACGAGAGCCATCCGGGAGTGTGGCGTCGACCTGTGGTTCACGTTTCGAGATGCCCTTGCCCGAGCGCTGAGCGAGTTTGACGACGAATTCGTCGAGTGATTCCTCGCCGTGTTCGACGTTCGAGATGATCTGTTCGTAGTCGGTGTGGTAGACGAAGACGCGGGAGTTGTAGCCATCACAGGAAATGTCCTCGACGTTGATGTCGTGTTTGATGGGGTCGATCTTTCCGTAGCCGATGAAGTTGCGTTTGAGTTGATAGAGGAGTTTTTCGACCTGGTACTCGCTGAGCGTCGTCCCGTCTTCCTCGAGTACGTCGGGTTCCGGTCTGGCTTCGATCCCCGCCAAGGGACCGAGCCCCTCTGGCTCGGGTTCGTCTTCACCCATGCCGAGCAATCCCTTGATACTGCCCACGAGTCCGTTCGATGAGTCGGTTGGGCCATCGTAGAGGTTGTACCGATCGAGTAAGGCTTCTGTCTCGCGTTGGATAACGCCGGCTCGATCGGCTTCCGAGCCTTGGACGATCACGTCGTCGTCAGCGTACTTGATGGCCGTTTTGAGCTTTCGAGACAGGAACTCCCCGAGGTCGGATTCGATCCGCGTGAGGTGGGGTTCGATGATGTAGTATTTCTTCTCGTTTTCTTTTTGGGAGTGGAAGATGACAACGCAGGCATAGGGTTTGTTCACCCAGTAGCGGTTTTCCTCGACGAAGTGGGGTTTTTTCCGGGTGGGAACCGCCTTTTCGAGATCGTATCGATTGACCAGTGTCGTGTGCCCGTCGATGGTCGAAAAGAACTCGTCTTCGTCGAGAGCAGGGTTCGTACTGACTGTCCGCTGGTCGACGGTCTCCGAGAGGGACGTACCAATGTCGCCGGCTCGTTCGAGGACGTCACCGATTTCCTCGACTGAAAATCCAAGCGTGTCTTCGCCATCGGTCGTGGACCCGCCGTGGTATTCGGATTCGTAGTCTGCCCAGGTATACGATCCTTTGACGGCCCCACGATCGACCGGTTCCAGGGGCCCCTCCCACTGCTCCTCGAGTGTCCGGCCGGCCTGGCCGGCAGTCGCGATTCGTGTTTCGATCGCGTCTGGGTCGAATCCGAGATACGAAACCGGATCGAATTCGCCGTCTTGGTGGACGTCCCGGCGAAAATCAGCCCAGGAATACCGGCCGACGGTCGCCGGCTCATCGGTCCCTAGTGGGACGGACGAGCCCGGTTGTTCCTCGCTGCTCCCGGGTTCGTCGATTGCCATTATAAGCCCACTCCCGTCGCCGGAGAAAAAGACTTGTGCCCAATTCTCTTAAACGAAATTGGGGAGATTCCCCGTTCGTCAGGCTGGTTGGGCGCGGTTGTCTGCGAGGAACGTCTCCATTCGCGCGAGTGCCTCTTTTAACTCCCCCAGGCCGGTTGCATACGAGATGCGCAAGTGGCCCTCGCCGCCGGCACCGAAGGCCGTCCCGGGAACGGCAGCGACGCGTTGGTCTTCGAGCAAGGCCTCGGCGAAGGCCTCTGCGTCGTCCCAGGGCACCTCCGGGAAGGCGTAAAACGCCCCGCTAGCGGGGAAACACGAGAGGCCCATTTCCTCGAAGCGAGCAAGCACGAACTGCCGACGCCTGTCGTACTGGGCGCGCATGGTATCGACGGCGTCGTCACAGGTTTTCAGGGCCTCGATCGCGGCGTACTGGGCGGTCGTCGGGGCCGAGAGCATCGTGTACTGGTGAATCCGGTTCATCGCCCGAATGGCCGCCGGTGGCCCCAGGGCATAGCCCAACCGCAGCCCGGTCATGGCGTAGGCTTTCGAGAAGCCGTTGAAGACGATCGTCCGTTCGCGCATCCCGGGCAGCGTCGCGATAGACGTGTGTTCGTGTTCGTACGTCAACTCCGCGTAGATCTCGTCGCTCAGAACTGTGAGATCGTGTTCGCGGGCGAACGCAGCCACCGCCTCCAGATCCTCGCGGGGCATGGTTGCCCCGGTCGGGTTGTTCGGATAACAGAGGACCAAGACGTCGGCTTCGTCCGCGTCGTTGGCCCGGAGGACCTCGGGAGTCAGTCGGAATTCGTCGGCAGGCCGCGTCGGGACGGGACACACCTCACCACCGGCGAAGATCACACCCGGCACGTAGGAGACGTAACACGGCTGGGCGACGGCGACGGTATCGCCGGGGTCGACGAGCGCTCGAAAGGCCAGGTCGATCGCCTCGCTGGCCCCGGCCGTGATCAGCACCTCCTCGTCGGGGCCATACGAGAGATCGTACCGGTCGTCGACGTGTGTGGCGACCAGTTCGCGGAGGTCACGACGCCCTCGGTTGGCCGTGTAGGACGTTTTGCCTTGCTCGAGAGAGGCGATGGCCGCCTCGCGGGCTGCCCACGGCGCCGCGAAGTCGGGTTCGCCAACGCCGAGGGAGATGATGTCGTCCATCTCCTCGGCCAGTTCGAAAAAGCGGCGGATGCCCGATGGCGGCACCTGGGCGACGCGGTCGGCGGGCTTCATGGTGAGACTGATAGGCGATCGTCTTCGTGGCCGTCGCCGAAGCCGATGCCACTCTCCTTGTAGGAGTCCATGATGTAGTGGGTGACCGTCTGGGTGATTTCGGGGACCGGTGCGACCTTCTCGCTGATGAAGTGCGAGACGGTGCGCATGTCGTCACCCTCGACCTCCATCAGGAAGTCGTAGTCACCACTGACCAAGCGGAGTGCGCGGACCTCGGGAAATTTCGCGAGTCGCTCCGCGACGTCGTTGTAGCTGGTCTCGCGATCCAGCGTGACGTTGAGTTCGACGGCAGCCCGCACGTGTTCGGCCTCGACCTCTCCCCAGTCGATAATCGCTTGATAGCCCCTGATTACGCCGTCGGCTTCGAGCCCCGCGATCGCTGCCTCGACGTCGTCGGGTTCTGCACCGATCTGCTTGGCGATCTCGGACGTGTCGTACCTGGCGTCTTCACGGAGCAATGCCAGAACCTCCTCGCGGGTGCTCATAGCCGTCTAGGGCCCGAGCGCGACCAAAAGGCTTGCTACCTCTGGGGCACACCCCTGGGGGAATCCATAAGGGTGGGGCTCCCCCACTCTGATTCATGAAGCTCGACTCCAGAGAACTGCTCGAAGTCGGCGACTCGGCTCCGGATTTCGAACTCCGCGGGACGGACGGCGAGACGTATTCTTTGGACGATTTTTCGGCGTATCGGGCACTGTTACTCGTCTTTACGACCAACCACTGCCCGTACGCCAAGGCCAAGTTCGACGAACTCAATCGGTTGGCCGACGAATTCGACGACCTCGCGGTAGTGGGCATCAATCCCAACGATCCGACGAACTATCCGGAGGACGACTTCGAGACGATGGTCGAGTGGGTCGATGAGGGTCGAATCGACTATGACGCGTACCTGCACGATCAAAGCCAGGACGTCGCGGCAGCCTACGGCGCGGTCTGTACGCCGGACCCCTTCCTGTTCGAAAACGACGATGGCGAGTTCCGGCTCGTCTACCACGGCCGCCTCGACGACGCACCCGATCCGGATTCGGAGCCGTCGGAGCGCGAAATGGCAAATATCGTCGAACGCTTGCTGGCTGGCGAGGAAATCGATGACGAATTCAAGCCGGCACGGGGATGCTCGATCAAGTGGCGCGAGGGTAACGAACCCGATTACTGGAATTGAGTCGGGTGGTCGAGTGTGAGACTTTTTCCGATTCGCCTCGATGACTGCCTATGAGCTCGCTACCAGCATTCCAGGCTCTGGAGGACTTCGCGACCGAACTCTGACCACTAC
>CAZKGF010000154.1:0-5572 GCA_964552115.1 uncultured Halobacteriales archaeon | reverse complement strand
TCCCTCCGGTACCGTCTTCATTGGGGCAACGGATCGAATTTGACAGTGATGGACCGAAGATGGTAGGAAACGTTTTCTCGCGACTTCGGTCGCGGGAACTCACTCCCGATGAAGTCTGGAATGCGTATATCGAAAACTTACGGTATGTCTTGGATTCCCTAGAGAACCTGGTCCAGAACGCAGATGCGAATGTGGTCATCGCGGCCGACCACGGTAATGCATTCGGCGAGGGCCTTTGCTACGGCCATACGGCCCCGCATATCGACGCCATCCGGAGTGTTCCCTGGGCCCGTGTCAGCGCTCAAGACTCCCGGAATTATTTTCCCGATATCGAACGAAATCTCCAGACAGATACGTCGGTGGACGAACGCCTAGCCGCGCTCGGATATGTAGACGCAGACCGATTCGAATGACGTTGAATTCAACGCTATTACATGTCAATCGTAACAAGTGTTCTCTGATGGCCTGGTGTGTTCGTCCAGTGGTTCGTGAGCGGCATCGACAATTTGTGAGACGTCGTGAATCAAATTGTTTCCGAGACTCGAATATGCCAATCGGATGATAATCGGAAGAGCCAGTACCTCCCAGTCGATAGTCAACGATATCTAACCCCCAGGGTTATCCGCCAGTAGAGAAGACGAGGTGTGTATGCACTATAAGTTTCGTCGAGCGGTTACTAAATGGCGGGAATATGGACCGCTTGTTTTGGCGAAGAAATCCGTACTTTACATCCCAATCGAGATCGACAACTTGTTCTATCGCCTCCGGCAGGGGTCGCCGACTAAGGTGATGGCCGAAGATTGGGACACGCTCATCATTCTGGATGCTTGTCGCTTCGACATGTTCGAGGAAAGGAACGACATCCCCGGAGAACTCGAACATCGCTACTCTCTCGGATCGACGAGTGAAGAGTTCCTTGAACGGAACTTCCGGAATGGAACGTTCCACGATACGGTGTACGTCAATACAAATCCATATGTACCCCATCTCGGTCTAGACGTCGGAACGTTTCACGCCGTTGTTGACCTCCTTGACGAATGGGACGAAGAGATCCAGACTGTTCGACCCGATGTCGTCGCGCGCGCAGCAATCGACGCCCATCGAGAATATCCCCGGAAACGTCTCATTGTTCACTTCATGCAGCCCCATATTCCATTTATCGGTGAAATCGGACAGAGCCTTGACGTGGGGGGATGGTCTCCTGATGGTGAAGATACAAGCATTGAGGGTCGAACGATTTGGCAGGTCCTTCGGGACAATCCATCGGGGTCAGCAGAAGGACTAAACCTCGAAGTCGTCTGGGAGGCATATAACGAAAACTTGGACATCGTCTTGGAGCACGTTCGATGGCTGATAGGAAAGCTGGGTGGGATGTCAGTGGTGACCTCCGACCATGGGAACATGGTCGGCGAACGGTTACGGCCAATTCCCACGGGACGAATGTTTGGTCACCCGCTCGGTGTATACCATCCGAGTCTCGTGAAGGTCCCGTGGCTTCGGGTTGGATCTGGGAAGCGGCGCGTGGTTGTCGCAGAAGAAACGGAACCGAACGAGGATGCCGAACGCGACGATGTCGAGAAGCGCCTAAGGGAGCTTGGTTACAGGTAACCCTGCCCGTCTCCATCCGAATCGCCATCATAATCGCCGTTAGCCGAAAGTTGACCCCGTGCGCACCCCGTGTTCCGAAAAAGCCTAGTGAATTATCGAGTGCCACGCGCCTCGCAGGAATACCAGCGGACGGGTCTAATGAAGGTCGCGCTATCCTGAACAGAGTTACGAACGAGGACCCTTGGCGACCACATCGACCGACCCCGATGAAATACACTACTCTGACCGCCGGTAGGTTGGCGCGAGGTCGGTACTGTGGAAAGCGGTATCCATTTCACCTCCCAACCGGTACTGAACTCACCGAATCATGGCGGATGCTACGAGCGATATCACTGCACGTGAGAAGCTACGTGCGTTAGTCCGGGTTGGTCACTATCGGCCGAAGTTCACCACGGTACTGGTATTCCTCGGTGGTACGATTGCCGTATTCGAAGGCGTTGGACTGACCTTCATCTATCCAATCGTTGAGGTTGCGCAAGCCGACGGTCCTACCGAGTCAGGAGATCCGGTAATGGAGGTGTTTCTCACGGTCTATGACCTGTTCGGTATCCCCTTCGAGCTGGGATATTTGATGCTCGGTATCGGGATCGTGATGGTCCTCCGGTATTCGGCGACGTTCGTTGTATCGTGGCTGCAGGGGATCCTACGGTACAGTTTTGAACAGGAAATGCGTTCACGCGCGTTTGAGGCCGCCTTAAACGCTCGAATCGAGTACTTCGACGAGAAAGGTTCGGACGACATTTTAAACGCGATCATCACCGAAACCCGATATGCAGGCAAGGTCATCGGAACAGCTGTCAGAGCCCTTCAGACGTTGTTCTTAGCGATGATGTATCTGGCCGTTATGGTCTACATCGCCCCAGTGATGGCCGTTATGGCAGTCGTGTTGCTGTCCGTTATAACGATAGTGATACGTCACGTCATTGAGCCGGCGTTCACGGTCGGCAACCGCGTGGCGAACGCCAACCAACTCGTCCAACAGGCCGTCCAAGCCGGGATGCAGGGTATTCGGGACGTGAGGTTGTTCGGTTTGACAGACGAGGTATACTCGGAGTTCCGAGATGCAGTTAACCAGTATGCGAACTCCTCCATACGATTAAACCGTAACGAAGCCGCCGTCCAGAACGCGTACGACCTGTCTGCTGCACTGACATTATTTGTCCTGATATACGTCGGCTTTACCTATACCGGATTGTCTCTGGGTGCATTGGGTATCTTCCTGTTCGCCATGTTCCAGTTGGCGCCAAAGGCGAGCAGGCTTAACCAGCGGGTGTACAACCTCGAAGGCCGTCTCTCCCACCTCGTCCGGACGTACGAATTCATCGACGAGCTTCGCTCTCGTCGACAGGACCACGGTGAACGTCCAATTGCGAGCGTCAAGGAAATATCGTTTGAGAACGTATCATTTTCATACAAAGAGGAGGTGGCCCTCGAAGACATCTCGTTTACCGTGGAACGTGGGGAGTTCGTAGCGTTCGTCGGTCAGTCGGGTGCCGGCAAGTCAACGATCGTGTCCCTGTTGTTGAGGTTGTACACGTACGATTCCGGTGAAATCCGAGCCGACGGCGTACCCATACATCAGTTCGACTTAGACCAATGGTGGGCTCAAGTAGCGGTGGTCCGACAACAACCGTTCATTTTCAACGACACGCTGAGGAACAACATCACGGTTGGGGACCGCAGTGCGACCCGAGAGGACGTGGAGCGGGTGTCTGAGGCCGCCAAAGTTATTGAATTTCTGGACGAGCTTCCGAACGGCTACGAGACGCTCCTTGGCGATGACGGGGTCCGATTGTCCGGTGGGCAACGACAGAGGGTCGCTATCGCCAGGGCTCTGTTGAAGGATGCCGACTTCCTGTTGTTGGACGAGGCGACGAGCGACCTCGACTCGAACCTCGAGCGCGAGGTCCAGGCGGGAATAGAATCGATGGAGTCGGAGTACGGAATCATCGCGATAGCCCACAGATTATCTACCGTCGAGAACGCGGACCGCATATACACACTCGTCGACGGACGAATCACAGAAAGTGGCCCGCACCAGGAATTGGTGGACAACGGCGGTAAGTATGCAGAACTGTACGAGTTCCAGTCTCGGGGATAGTGGCTGCGGTGACGGTCTCGTCGTCGGGATGGCGGTTCCGTCTGGGGCCACCGCGGAGGGGATTTCAGAAGCCCCCGCGGTGCGAACCCTCCGTAGTGCTCGTCGTCCCGACGAGTGCTTACGGCGGGTGTTCCGCCGTCCAATCGGTACGGTGACCATAACGTATAACTCGTGACGACTGAACCACGTCCTATGTCTCTCAAATGGGCCGATTTACTTGAAAAATGGGGGGACCTCGACTGGGTTCGCGACCGGCTGGAACACCGGGTAGGCGGTACCTTCTCGGGACTGCTCTATGGATTCGACGGGGTCGACGTCCCCGCACTCAAGTGGGACAACCTCATCATATTGGATGCCTGCAGAGCGGACCTCTTCGAAGCTGTCTGTGACTTGGACGTGTTCGACGATTACAGACGGGTGAAGAGCAGGGGCTCCTCTACCGAAGAGTGGGTAAGGAAAAACTGGGTCGATCGGACGTTTCCCGACTTGATTTACGTCACGGCGAATCCTACGGTGGCGCGTTATACTCCCGTGCATTTCCACAGGCGAATCGACGTGTTCGAATGGGGTTTCAACGAGCAACAGGAGACGGTGTTGCCGGAGACGATGTATCGAAGCGTGCTCGACCACTTCGAGGGCGACAAGCGGCTGGTGGCGCATTTCATGCAACCCCATTACCCGTTTTACGTAGCCGACCTGAACATCGATGCCGCGTCGTGGCATCCCGGCGGTGACTCCGACTCCCACTCGGTCCGGAACCCTTGGGAGTCGATGCGGAGAAACGACGTGTCGAGGGATGAACTGGTTGACGCGTATCGGGCGACCTTAGAAGAGGTCCTTCCGGTGGCGCTTAGACTAGCCGAGGAACTTCCTGGGCGGTCAGTGGTGACCTCAGACCACGGAAACACTTACGGTCGGTGGGCAATACCGCTTCCCTTGAGGATTTACGGGCACCCGACCGGGTTCCGATATCCCGAGTTGGCTCACGTTCCCTGGGGGACCATCGAAGCTCGGGAGCGGGACATCGTCCCTGGACACGTAGCTGAGAAGCCCCCCGATACCGATATTGTTCGGGAACGCTTGGAAGCCTTTGGATACGTCAACACCGAGTAACGGCTTGGCCGATGGCACCGGCCCGGATTTCCGGGAGTCCACGCTATCGATAGCCGAAGTGCTGCAAGCGTTTCATGGTTTCGGCCGATACCTCAACAGTCGAGTCACGGGTGTGCCGATAATTTAGGTTCTGGAGCAACCGTTCGAGTTCATCCTGCGGGTCTCCCACAGCCTTGCCGGTTTCGATAAAACCGTCCAGGCTTTCGTGTCCGTAGTAGCTTTCTCGCATGGCGATCCCAGCGAGGTACTGGTCGTACTGTTCGATCTTTTCGTCGGTAAATCCCTGGTCAAGCAACCGCTCCCAGCGATTGGCGTCGAATCCATGGAACTCAAGCAACCTCGGTTCCGTCTGCTTATCCATTCTGAGGTCAGTTCCTCGGCGAGCATTCTCGACGCCGGCTATCCCGCAGACCGTTGCGTGTACGTCGACCAGGCTGACGACGTCGCTCCGACGCTCGCGTCCAGTTCGCCCATCTGATATGACGACGGGGATTCGCGTCAACTCCTCAAACAGCCCATAGAAGTGTGCCTTCGCGCCGTGTTCCCCGAACAGTTCGCCGTGGTCTCCAACCGTAATCACGTAGTCGAACGAGCGGGACAAGTGGTCGAAGAGGCGTCGGTACTGGGTAGCGAGGTACGAGACCCACTCTTCGTACCCCTCCTGGTGGGGGGAGAGGTCGACGTCTCCGCCGGGGATGGTTTCGGATTCCCCGTCCACGGGATCAGAATCGTAGCTCAGGAAATCAGCGG
>CAZKGF010000153.1:0-5580 GCA_964552115.1 uncultured Halobacteriales archaeon | reverse complement strand
CCTCCCTCGTTCGTGGGCTGGATTGACCGCCGCTGGCGGATTCACGGCTGGCGTCATCGCTGATTACGCCATCCTCGGTGTTTCGGTCGTTCCGATCGACCTGGCCGTCCATCGCGCTCTGCTGATCGTCGCTGTGGCCGCCATTGCGGTCGCAGGCGCGAGCGACGCTACCAGCAACCTTCGTGACGGATTGCTAACGGTGGGTCACAATCCGGCCGGTATCACCGGACTCGTTCTCTGGGCCGGGTTGGTGCTTGTCCCCCACCTCGTCTAAGGATGGTCGCCACGAACCCGGTCAAGGACCGTTCCGACGTGCCGTGAGACACCAGCGCGTACCGATTTGTCGAGATCCGCCAGCGGATCCCCCCGAGCGAACCACACTGCCCCCCACGCAAGGACGATCCCAGCGACGACATCTATCGCCCAGTGAATGCCGAGATACATCGTCGCTACGACCACCCACGTCGCAATGATCGTCGAGACGTACATCCATCCCCGGTAGGTATCCCTGGTTCGCCAGGCCAAGAGCCCAACAGTGACCGCAAACGACGTGTGCAACGAGGGAAACACGTTCGTCGGCGCGGTCACCGCACTCATAATGAGATACGCTTCCGGTTCGAAGGTATACAACAGGGGATCGACAGAGTCGGGAAGAAAGTTTCGCGGCCCCCAAACGATAAACAGTGTGTAACACACACCACCAATGAAATAATTTACAGAGAACGCTGCGCATAACTCGCGGAATGCTCGGCCACCGTCGGCACTGACGAAATACGCTAGGAAGGGAAACGTAAGCAAAAACGAAAAGCCAGCAAGATACACAAAGGCGAAAAACGCCGTGAGCTCTGGGAATGCAACAGCCTGCAGCGAGGCCACCAGATCACCTTCGATCGTGTAGATTAGATCGGTCAGATGAATACCGATCGCCCAGGAGACCTCTTGACTGACATTCTCCCAGAGCAACTTCGCCCCCACCACGAGTCCGAGGACGGCGCCAGCTGGCCAAACGGAGCGGATTCGCGTTCGAAGGTGGCGTTTGGAGAGTGCCCATCGGAGGCGTTTGGGGCCGACGAGCCCAAGAAGTCCAGCGATGAGGAGACACGCGACGCCCAGATTCATCCACACCGTCGGTTCGATCGAAACGAGGCGACTCATGACTCAATGAGGTCGCCCGTCTCGCTCCGTTGGAGGCCGGCCGCTTCGAACCGTTCGCGTGCCCGGTCAACATCAAGCGTCCCGTTCGACCCCATAAATTCGACAGCTGGTTCACCCTGATCCCACCGCAAGTCACCTGGTACCCAGACCGTGCCCGCTAAAGGCGACGCGATTGGTTGCCCGTACCCGTTGAATACGTCCGCGACGATCGTCTCCTTGTCGACTAATCCTGCAATCGCTGCCCGAACAGCAGGGTCAGCGAGCGGGCCGTCTCGACAGTTGTACCCGATGTGGTAGAATGACCTCGTTGCCTTGACCTGTAGCGTTGCTTCCGGTGATCCCCCGACTTGCGGAAGGACATGTGGCCCGATTGACGAGGCAATAGCGTCCAATTCCCCATCGATTAGCAAGTCTACAGCAGTGACTTCAGCGGGCGCCACCCGAACGGCAATGCGTCGGAATGGCGGCCCTTGATCGATTGCATCGATTCCGGTCGCGTCCTCGTTTTTCACGAGGAAGTGGTCCTCGTTTCGAACGAGTAGGAGTTCGGAGCCCGGATCGATGTATTCGACACGGAAGGGGCCGCTTCCGATCGGATTAGTGGTGTTCGGCCAATCGAAGACGCCATTCGGCGGATCCGTCGTTTCCGACAATTCTCTCGCCTTCGATCGCCAGATATGGGCCGGAAGCATCGGAACGGTGAGGGCCCGTTCGGCGACACGGTCGCTGGCCCGAGTGAACGTTATCCGAGCACGCCGCTGACCAAGCGGGGTTACGTCGTCGACGAGAGCGGCACGGCCGGTATACCGCGGCGCAGGTCGTGGCTGGTCGGCCCCGCCGAGCGAGACGTCGGTAAGAAATCGATATGTGAAGGCCACATCCTCTTCCGTTACTCGGGTCCCATCGTGCCACGTTGCGTCGTCCCGGAGACGGATCTCGGCCATGAGGCCTGCATCCTCGCTCTGACCGATCCACTCCCAGCCCGACGCCAACCAGGGGACGATCGCCGGTGGACTGGTTCCCTGCATGGGGCCGTCGTACCGCCGGGCAAGGGGTTCGTACAGAAGTGAGATCACGGTTCGTTCGCCCGGTGCCGCAATCGAAATCGGATTGATCGATCTCGTCACTCGTTCATCGGTCGTCCCGAGTTGGAGCGTCTCCGGTGTTCCGCCCGTCGATTCGGCGTCGTTGTCGTCGGTCGCCCGTCTGTGCTCCAGTCCGAGATATCGGAGCGGGGATTCGCCCGCGACACGCCACCAACCGGTATACCGGTCCGAACGGACCACGTAGAATCTAAACGGGATGGCAACCGGCGTAAACGGTTGGTCCCGATCGAGTGTCTGCTGGATCGCGGAAACAGCCGACATACGACGTTTTTGATCCGAAACTCGTGCCTGGCGAGCAAGGAGCTCGTCGACATCTGCGTTGACGTATCCGAACGGATTTTGCCAACCACTCTGCGTGGAGAAGTCGGAATGGAGGAGTGATCGAAGCCCATCGGGGTCGTCAAAACCAGGGTGACGAGTTACGTAGAGATCGAAATCCTGGTCAACGAGGACGTCGCGACGTAATTCTTTCGGCGTTTTGAGGCGGACGGACGCCTTAATGCCGACCTGCCTGAGATGGTTTGCGAGTCGTTGTGCGATTTCTGTCGACCGCTCATCCAGATCTGCGGGGACCGTTTGGATGGTAAGGGATAGTTGGGTCTGCTGATCCGTGTCAAACACTGATCCCGGACGGATCAGTTCGCTGGTAACGCCAAGTGTCCCCACTGTCGCAGCGAGGCCAGCACCCCGAAGGACAGATCGCCGGCTAAGCATCAACTTACCGACTCAAGCTAAACGGACTAGTACCTTACTATTCGTTGTATCAATTTGCTGTGGGTATTCCGTTGACGGAGCCCGATTCGGCCGGGGACACTCGGCTCGAATAGCTGAGCAATCACACTCACAAAAAACGGTACTACTCGTGATAGAAGGGATAGGGATCCATCTCGCGAACGAACTGGCCTGGGTCAGGACCGTGCGAACGCAAACGCACACCCCGAAGAAACATCCCGAATACACAACCGTTAATCCCCGCAACACCACTCCCGTTACATGGATCTCTCAGTCCTCGATCTCTCTCCAGTCCCCCAGGGTGGAACGGCAACGGCCGCCTACAAAAACACCGTCGAGATCGCCCAGCAGGCTGAACGACTCGGGTACGACCGCATCTGGGTTGCCGAACACCACGGCATGGCTGATCGGATCGCCGGGATCGCCCCAGAAGTACTCCTCGGGCATCTAGCGGCAGAAACCGAGACGATCCGCATTGGCTCCGGGGCTGTGTTACTCAATCACTACAGTCCGTTTAAAGTCGCTGAACTGTTCGGCGCACTGGATGGGTTGGCGCCAGGTCGGATCGATGCTGGGCTTGGTCGCGCGAACGGGCCACCGGCCGCTGATAGAGCCCTCCAAACCGAACGCCACGTACAAACGCCCGATCAAGATCATGCCGAGAAGATCGAGGCTGTCGTCACGCACCTCTACGACGACTTTCCGGACGACCATCCCTATGGCGAGCTGACGATCCCACGATCGGGGGCGGCAGAGCCCGTCCCGTGGGTGCTCGGCTCCAGTCCGTCGAGTGCAGCCATCGCTGGGGAACTGGGAATGCGATACTGCTTTGCAGCATTCATCCGGCCTCAGTTTGCGAGTCGGTCGTTTTCCACGTACCGTGACCGGTTCAGACAGACCGACGTGGCCGGGAGCGTCGACGAACCCCATGGCATGCTCGCAGTGAACGCTATCGCTGCCGAAAGCAACGAGGCGGCCGCCCGACTCCGAAGCGTCGCCGAGGCGACGTACAAACGAATGGAACAGGGCGAGATCGGCTCGACACCCACCGTCGAGACGGCCATCGACGAACTCGGTGGCATGCCCGAACCGACGCCCGCCACACTCCCGGATGGTGAATGGCCCCGGACGATCTCGGGAGATCCCGACCGCATGGCCGACCTCCTCGCACAGGTCGCCGACCGAGTCGGGGTCGACGAAATCATGATCCAGCAGGTGGTTGCGGACCACGAAGACGCGCGTCGCTCGCACGAACTACTGGCCGAGGGTGTTGGCCTCTCTCCACGGTAACCAGATTCCAGTTACTGGTCGGGGAAAAGGCTATCCGCGATCCGAGCGAGGCCCAACCGATGGCAGTCGGGCCTTTCGACGGCGACGACGAAGACACCCCATATCGGATCCTCCAACCGGACGGGACGATCACCGACGGGGAAACCGTTCCAGAGCTCGATGACGACAGATTGGTGACCATTTTCGAGCAACTCCGCCTCGCTCGGACGCTGGACGATCGAGCGATCTCACTTGCCAGACAAGGCCGCCTCGGCACGTATCCTCCGATGGCCGGCCAAGAGGCAGCACAGATCGCCTCGACGCACGCGCTAGCGGATTCGGATTGGATTAGCTACCAGTACCGAGAACACGGCTCTGTCATCCCGCGTGGCCTCTCCAAGGAATACCTCCTGTACTGGATGGGCCACGAAGTGGGCAATGAGTGGCTCGCCGACCGGAACGTCTTTCCGATCAACATCTCCATCGGGAGCCACATTCCGCACGCGACAGGGCTGGCCTGGGCATCGAAACTGTCCGGAGACGATGCGGTTGTTCTGTGTCATTTCGGCGATGGTGCAACCTCGGAGGGAGACTTCCACGAAGCGCTGAACTTTGCCGGGGTCTTCGACGTGCCGGCCATTTTCCAGTGTAACAACAACCAGTACGCGATCTCGATACACCGCGATCGGCAGACAGCGTCCGACACGATCGCCCAAAAGGCGACCGCATACGGCTTTGAGGGTGTCCGCGTCGATGGCATGGATCCGCTCGCAATGTACGAAGTGACCCGGCGAGCGGTCGAGCGGGCCCGGTCGACGGATGGCGCCTGGCCACGCCCCTCTCTCGTTGAGGCAGTCATGTACCGCCTAGGCCCACACACGACGGTCGACGACCCCTCAGTTTACCGGGAGGAAACAGAGGTGGAGGCCTGGCGGGAGTTGGACCCGTTGAAACGGATGGAAGCGTTTCTCCGAAATCGCGGCCTCGTTGACGACGAACGCCTCGATGCGATCGATACGGCGGCTGCCGAACGCGTGGATGAGGTCGTGAATGGAGCGGAGGGGTACGAATCCGAGCCAACGGACATGTTCGATCACGTATACGCCCACCAAACACCTCGCATTTCACAACAGCAACGTGAGTTCGAAGCTTTGCGAGCACGGTACGGTGACGAGACGCTACTGGACGAGGACTAAGCCCAGAATTCCGGTCAGTCTAACTCGACCCGTTCGACGATCTGATCACTCTCTTCCTGTCGGTTGATCGCGACGATGCGAACCAACTCCTCCAGGCCCGAATCGCGCACCTTGTCCTTGAG
>CAZKGF010000152.1:0-5614 GCA_964552115.1 uncultured Halobacteriales archaeon | reverse complement strand
CGGAAGACCATCGCGAAGGCCCTCGCGGTCGTGTTCGTGTTCAATCTGCTCGTGATGGGGGGTGGGGCTCTGTATTCATCCCAACAAGTCCCGCCGATTCCGAACGAGGTCGTGGGACCGAATGGAGAGTCCATCGCCTCCGAGACAGACGTCCGAGAGGGCAAGATCGTGTTTCAACAGAACGGGCTGATGAACCACGGGTCGATTCTGGGTAACGGCGCGTACTACGGTGTCGACTATACCGCCGATTCACTCGATCTGAAAGTCGAGTATATGCGAGAGTACTACGCCCAAGAGCGGTATGGGGCGGCATACGCCGCCCTTGATTCCCCCCAAAAGGGAGCCGGGGACAGTATCGTTCGAGACGATCTGGATGAACCGTTCGAACGGGGAACCGAACAGATCGAATACTCGGCTGCGGAAGCCTTCGCCCACCAGCAGGTGCGTGAGGACTACGTCGACCGATATCACGAGGGGTCGAGCGAACGCGGTGTGCCGACCGGATTCATCGGATCGGCCGAGGAAGCCCGGCAGTTCGCCGATTTCGCTCTCTGGACTGCCTGGATCTCCCACACTGACAGACCAGGAAGCGACAGTAGCTTCACGAACGAATGGCCCTACAATCCCGCCGCCGGGAATTCACCGACCGGCGGGACCATGATTTGGAGTGTCATCAGCATGGTTCTCTTGGTTGGAGCCGTCGGGATTGGGGTGTTTTTGTACAAATCGGTCGAATTGCCCGAACCGAAGATCAAGAGCCTGGAAATCCCCCCGCCGGACGAGATCAGTCTGACGCCGAGTCAACGAGCGGCAACGCGGTTCATCCCCGTCGCCGGAGCCCTGTTTGCATTGCAGGTGCTACTTGGGGGGTTACTCGCCCATTATTACGTCGAACGCGACGCGTTCTTCGGCATCCAAGAAGTCTTCGGCGTCGCGATTTTGGACGTCTTCCCGTTCGCGATGGCGAAGACATTCCACCTCGATCTCGGCATTCTCTGGATCGCCACGCTCTGGCTCGGTGCTGGATTGTTCCTGCCACCCTTGCTCACCAATTACGAACCCGACCGCCAGCGGACCTACATTCACGTGCTGCTGGGTGCGTTGATTGTCGCGGCCGTCGGTGGCCTCGCCGGAATCTGGCTCGGTGCACAGGGCTACATCGACGGGGCGCTCTGGTGGATTATCGGTAACGAGGGCCTGGAGTACCTCGAAGTCGGCCGCTTGTGGCAGGTGGGCTTACTCGTCGGGTTCGTCTTGTGGACGGTGCTGGTCTGGCGGGGGTTCAAGCCACTACTCAAGCGCGAAGCACGGTTCGGCCTGGCCCACATGATCATCTACGCCGGGGGATCGATCGGTCTCTTGTTCGTCGCGGGGATGCTCTATACGCCACAGACCAATATTGTGATGACGGAGTTCTGGCGGTGGTGGGTCGTCCACATGTGGGTCGAGGGGGCCTTCGAATTCTTCATCGTCGCCATCGTGGGGATCACGCTCGTGAGCATGGGCCTCCTCCGGAAGCGTTCGGCCGAAAAGGCCGTCGCCTTCCAGGCACTGTTCGTCATGGGCGCGGGCGTCATCGGAGCATCCCATCACTACTGGTGGATCGGCCAACCCGACGTTTGGCTACCGTTGGGGACAGTCTTCTCGACGCTCGAACTCATCCCACTCATCCTCATCCTCTTCGAAGCCATGGGGCAGTACCGGGCCTTTGCAACCAGCGACGAGAGTTTCCCGTATACGCTCCCGTTCATGTTCATCATCGCCAGTGGCTTCTGGAACTTCCTGGGTGCCGGTGTCCTTGGCTTTTTCATCAATCTCCCACTGGTCAACTATTACGAGCACGGCACCTACCTGACGGTCGGACACGCACACGCCGCGATGTTTGGGGCATTTGGCTTTCTCGCACTCGGAATGGCGACGTACATGCTACGCATCTCCACCAAGCCCGCCGAGTGGAGGGAGAAGTGGCTCCGCGTGTCGTTCTGGTGCTGGAACGTTGGCCTGGCTGTCATGGTGTTCGTCTCGGTCCTCCCGGTCGGATTCCTCCAACTCGAGACGGCGTTTACCGAGACGTACGGTGCGGCCCGAGATCTTGCCTTCTACAACGGCGAACTGGTTCAATGGTTGTTCTGGGCGCGACTCCCCGGAGACACGTTGATCATTCTCGGGACGGTCATCTTCGCACTCGACATGATACGAAAACGATTCACCTTGCGGCCAGTTTCGCTCCCCGAAGAGACTCCAGGAAGCGGGACGATTCCCGACCGCGTCATGGCCGAGGACGACGACTGAGAACTCGGCCCTTATCTGGGAGTCAGGATAGGTTAGGGCGATCGGATTCGGTCTGCAATCTCCGAGAGGGTCTGATATTCTGCATGCGAATACGCGATCAAGCACACGTCGGTAAGCGTCGACGCGTCGAAGGCCCGGACTTCCTCACAGACGAGTTGGGCCCCGGTCTCGAAATCGGAGCCTGCAGCGCCCGTGCCGAGGATCGGGACGACGAGTGATTCACAGTCGAGTGCTTCCGCTTTCTCGAGTGTGTTTCGCGTGGCGTCACGGATACTCTCAGGTGTCGCTCTCCCGTCCCCGTAGTGTGGCATCGCTGCGGCGTGGATCACATAGTCCGCACCGAGTTCGTAGGCGTCGGTCACCGCAACCTCACCGAGCTCGACCGGACCTTTCGACACCGCTTCTTCGTTGATCGGGCCGTTGGCACCACGTCGGAGTGCGCCGGCCACACCGCTGCCCATCTGGAGGCTCGTCCCGGCAGCGTTCACGAGTGCGTCCGCCTCCTGGGTCGCGATATCCCCCTGGATGACGGTGAATTTCATATTGGTCGGTTGGCACGCCGACAGGATAAATCCGGATGTCGAGGGGGCTCGGGCACCGTCCGATAGTTCTCACAGCCGATCGAGGCGCCGTCGCTCGGTCTCGAATTCGGTTTGGAGGCCCATCTCTCGAAGTGTTTTCTCAGCGTCGTCCATGTCGTCCGTCCCGCGGACGCAGGCGGCGATGTCGGACTCGGCGGCAACCGTCGTTGGTTCGAAATAAAAGGTGATTGGACTCGTCGGAGTCAGTCGAACAGACACCTCGCCGCCTCGAATCGAGCGCTCCCCAAGATCGCCAGCGGCTGCCTCGACGGGAACGCGACTCGCCTCCGTTTCGACGTTGGGAAGCAGACGTTCGAGTTCACGCCGAACCCGAGGGGTGAGCCCCCACGCCCCGAGCACACCATCGTTCCCGGCGAGGACTTCGTACCGGGCTTGCAGTTCGCCGAGTGTGAGTTCGCCATCGCTCCCGTACCCGAAGACACCGAGACAGCCATCCGTCTCCAGGTCCGCCAGTGCCACGAGAACGATGCCATCCGCGACCGGACTTCGAATGCCGGGTTCGGTCCCGGCTGCCAGCACGTCACCGCCGGCATCAACCCCGACGATCAGGTCGATGTCCAACTGGTCGGCGGCTTCGTCGAGCCCGCGACGGACGGCCGATATTCCGGGCGTGATGTCGATCAACGCAGTCTGGGTTTCGTAAAACCCGGCCACACTCGTCTCGGTGAACTCGATGCCGTCTCGGGTTCGGGTCTCGTGGCTTGCTAACGCCACCGTCTCGCTCACCCGATCGATGTGTTCTATTTCTTCGAACGAACGAGGCCCAGCCTGGGTGTCTCTGGGCACCGGTTCCCAGGCAACGCCACCGAGCACGACGTCGATACCATGGCGCTCGAGCAGCCGTGCTGTCGGGATACTCCCGACGATATCGCCACCGCCACCGACGCCGAACACGAGTGCCGACTCGTACTCGAACATCGCTTCGAGCGACTCCATAGACGACCGATGCACGCCCGGCACGAAGAAGGATGTGCACGCGGCGGGAGTGTGCGGGACTGCACTACATCAGACTGGGGGAGAAGGTGGCGGGTCGGCCGAGGCGATGGCACGTACTTGGCCTGGCGTGTCACCCGAGAAGTGCCCACGGTTTCGCCATGATTAACTTGCCAAAGCAACAACCGAATAGCAATGACGTGGTCCAACCAAGACTGGTGGCCAAACCTGTTGCGACTGGATATTCTCGACGATAACGCCCGGGATGTCAGTCCGTACGACGAAGATTACGACTATGCAGAGGAGTTCCAATCGCTCGATTTCGAGGCAGTGAAGGCGGATATCGAAGCGGTCATGACCAACGAGGTAGACTGGTGGCCGGCCGATTACGGTCACTATGGACCGCTGTTCATTCGGATGGCGTGGCACAGCGCCGGGACATACCGGACTATCGACGGCCGGGCCGGCGCGGCCGGCGGCCTCCAGCGGCTCCCACCCGAGAGCAGTTGGCCCGACAACGTCAATCTCGACAAAGCCCGCCGACTGCTCCAACCGGTCAAACAGAAGTACGGTCGTAAGCTCTCGTGGGCGGACCTGATCGTCCTTGCCGGAAACGTCGCCCTGGAATCGATGGGCTTCGAGACGTTCGGCTTCGCTGGCGGTCGCGAGGACGACTTCAAGCCAAACGAAGCCGTCGAATGGGGGCCCGAAGAGGAGTGGGAGACGACCTCCCCAGACCGATTCCAAGAGGGAGAGGTCGGCAATCTCAAAGACCCGCTCGCGAACACGGTGATGGGCCTCATCTACGTGAACCCCGAGGGCCCCTACGGTGAACCAGACCTCGAAGGATCTGCGAAGAACATCCGCGAGGAGTTCACTCGCATGGCGATGAACGACGAGGAGACGGTCGCACTGATCGCCGGGGGGCACACCTTCGGGAAAGTCCACGGTGCCGACGATCCCGACGAAAACCTCGGCCCCGAACCGGAGGCAGCACCCCTTGAAGAGCAGGGCCTCGGGTGGATGCACGAACACGGCGACAAAGGCGGAATGATCACCAGTGGGATCGAAGGCCCCTGGAACGACACGCCGACATTGTGGGACATGGGCTATATTGACAACCTGCTCGATCACGAGTGGGAGCCCCACAAGGGTCCTGGCGGGGCATGGCAGTGGCGACCGGTCGACGAGGATGCCATCGACCACGCACCGGACGCCCTCGACCCCTCGAAAGAGCAGCGTCCGATGATGCTTACGACGGACGTCGCCCTGAAGCGAGACCCGGACTATCGGGAGATTCTGGAGCGCTTCCAGGACAATCCCGACGAATTCCAGGCGTCCTTCGCGAAGGCGTGGTACAAGCTCATCCACCGCGACATGGGCCCACCCGACCGGTTCCTCGGCCCGGAGGTTCCCGAGGAGACGATGCTCTGGCAGGACCCGATCCCGGACGCCGACTACGATCTCATTGGAGATGCAGAGGCGGCCGAACTCAAGTCGACCATTCTCGACTCAGAGTTGACGGTCTCCCAACTGGCCAAGACGGCGTGGGCGTCGGCGTCGACGTACCGCGACAGCGACAAACGCGGCGGCGCAAACGGCGGCCGAATCCGGTTGGAACCCCATCGAAATTGGGAGGTCAACGAGCCCGAGGAACTGGAGACTGTCCTTTCGACGCTAGAGGAGATTCAAGAAGAATTCAACAATGGACGGTCGGACGGAACACGCGTCTCACTGGCCGACCTGATCGTCCAGGGTGGTAACGCGGCCGTCGAGCAGGCCGCAGC
>CAZKGF010000151.1:0-5651 GCA_964552115.1 uncultured Halobacteriales archaeon | reverse complement strand
GGGGTCATCGACGGGATCGTCGACGGAGTTTCCAGTGTCAGTCTGTTTGCCGGCGACCGCTTCCGCCGGATTCAAAGTGGCGTCGTGACGAACTATGCCATGCTCCTGACGCTCGGATTGACGCTCCTGTTGCTGGCATTCGGTCTCACCTGGGGGTGGTTCTGAGATGATTATCACTGCACTCCTGCTCGTCACGCTCGCCAGTGCCATCGTCGTCTTCATGTCGCCGGATCGGTACGCTGCGCGACTGGCAACCGTACTGAGCCTGATTCCGGTGATCGGGAGCCTCTGGATGTTCTGGACGTTCGACGGGTCCGGAAACGCGTTATTGGCCTCGGGCGACCTCGCCTTCGAAACGGTCGTCCAGTGGTTACAACTCGGCCCCTACGCCCTCCAATACCACGTCGGCGTCGACGGGATCAGCCTGCCACTGTTGGTGTTGACTACCGTCCTCACGACGCTCGCACTGGTTTCGTCATGGACGCCGATCGACGAGCGTGAAAGCCAGTTCTACGGGCTAATGCTGCTGATGGAAGTCGCACTCATCGGCGTATTTACGGCGCTCGACTTCTTCGTCTGGTTCGTCTTCTGGGAAGGCGTCCTCATTCCGATGTACTTCCTGATCGGCATCTGGGGTGGCCCCCGTCGGAAGTACGCCGCCATCAAGTTCCTGATCTACACCAACGTGGCCTCGCTGATCATGTTCGTCGGCTTTTTCGCCCTAGTCTTCGGCCTCGGCGATGCGATTACGGCCATCGACATGGCCCAGGTAGCACAGGCCGTCCGGGCCGACCAACTCGGTAGTTTCGCGGGGCTCTCGGCGGAGACGCTGACCAACCTGGCCTTCCTGTTGACGTTTGCCGGGTTCGCAGTCAAGGTCCCCGTGGTACCGTTCCACACCTGGCTGCCCGACGCCCACGTCGAGGCACCCACCCCGGTGTCCATCATCCTGGCAGGGGTGCTCCTGAAAATGGGGACGTACGCACTGTTGCGGTTCAACTTCACGATGCTCGCAGACGTCGCGGCCGCTAACGCAGAGTTGCTCGCCGCACTCGGTGTCCTCAGCGTGATCTACGGCGCCATGCTTGCCCTCGCCCAGCGCGATCTCAAGCGGATCGTGGCGTATTCCTCGATCTCGTCGATGGGGTACGTCCTGCTTGGCCTCGTCGCGTTCACCCCTCACGGCATGGGGGGAGCAACCTTCCAGATGATCTCCCACGGCCTGATTTCCGGGCTGATGTTCATGGCCGTCGGAGTAATCTACAACGCGACGCACACGCGGATGGTCGGTGACATGTCCGGGCTCGCCGACCGGATGCCGTGGACGGTCGGCATCTTCGTCGCCGCAGCCTTTGGCTACATGGGCCTCCCACTGATGAGCGGGTTCGCCGGCGAAGTTCTGGTGTTCATCGGCTCGTTCCAGTCGACGGTCCTCTCGGCCGCACCGCTGTTTACCGGGCTCGCCATGTTCGGCATCGTCATCGTTGCAGGCTACCTGCTCTGGGCGATGCAACGGACCTTGTTCGGCGAATTCAGCCTTTCGACGGACTACGAGGTCGGCAGGGCGCCACTGCACGAGGTGGCGCCCCTTGCGGTCCTCCTCGGACTGGTGATCCTCCTGGGAGTTGCACCGGACATCTTCTATGATATGATCCAAGACGCGACGATCCCGCTGTTGGGAGGTGGAGCCTGATGGCTGAAGCGACACTTCCGACGTGGGCAGCACTCGCCCCACAGCTCACGCTCGGCCTCACGGCTCTCGTCTTGCTGCTCGCAGACAGCATCCACCCGAACGACGACAATCCGAGACTGCTCGCCGGCGTCTCCGTCCTGGGTTCGGTAATCGCACTCGGCTTTGCCGCCTGGTTCCTGGTCGCCGGGACCGGCCAGGAGCCGCCACACGGGCTCGGGCAAATTAGCCTGTTCGGCGGAAATATCGTGGTCGACGGCATGGCGCTGTTCCTGTCCACGATCGTCGCAAGCGTCACGGCGTTGGTCGTATTGGCCAGCTACGAATACCTGGCCGGCCACCGCCATCAGGCCGAATACTACACTCTCGTGCTCCTGGCGGCAACCGGTATGTCGCTGATGGCCAGCGCAAACAGCCTGGCGACGGCGTTCCTGAGTCTGGAGCTTGCCTCGTTGCCCTCCTACGCGCTGGTTGCCTTCCTGAAGAACAACCGCGGCAGCGTGGAGGCAGGACTGAAGTACTTCCTTATCGGCGCAGTGTCCTCGGGCATCCTCGCCTATGGGATCAGTCTGATCTACGTCGCGACCGGTGAGCTCCAATTCGACGCCGTCGCGTCGGCGCTTGCCGGCACCGAACTGACCGGAATCGTCGGCCTGGGAATCGTGTTCGTCCTCGGTGGGTTCGCGTTCAAGACCGCCAGCGTGCCCTTCCATTTCTGGGCACCGGAAGCCTACGAGGGCGCACCAGCACCCATCTCCGGATTCCTCTCCTCAGCGTCGAAGGCGGCCGGCTTCGTCCTCGCATTCCGCGTGTTCACCATCGCCTTCCCGTTAGACGTCGTTGGCCCCGCGATCGACTGGGCGATCGCGTTCCAGATCCTCGCTATCGTCACCATGACGGTCGGGAACTTCGCAGCGGCCACCCAGGAGAAGGTAAAACGAATGCTGGCGTACTCGTCGATCGGCCACGCGGGGTACGTGCTGATCGCGCTAGCCGCACTCACCGGGCACGCCCAAGAGGGATTGGTCCTCGGCGCCGGCATGACTCACCTGCTCGTGTACGGGTTCATGAATACGGGCGCGTTCCTGTTCATCGCCCTGACGGAGTACTGGGAAATCGGCCGAACATTCGAGGACTTCAACGGCCTGGCAAGACAGGCACCATTGGCGTGTGCAGCCATGACTGTTATGCTGTTCAGTCTGGCCGGGCTTCCCCTCGGCGGCGGGTTCCTCTCGAAGTTCTATCTGCTCATGGCCGCCGTGCAGGGGGGCGTCGCGCTACTGGCCGTTGCCCTCATCGTCAACAGCGCCCTCTCGCTGTATTACTACAGCCGCGTCGTCAAGGCGATGTGGATCGAGGAGCCGACTGGCGATCGTGACATCGACGGGTATCCGACGGCGCTGTACCTCGCCATCGTCATCGCCGGTGTCGTCACGGTCCTCCTACTCCCCGGCTTCGGACCGGTCGCCGAGACCGCACAGAACGCTGCTGCGGCCCTGTTCTAATCCGGCGCCAGGATAGGCACCTTCAAAGGTCGCCCCCGCCCAACCCAGCGCATGAAGGCGACAGCACGAGCCCACCCGATCCAGGGGCTCGTCAAGTACCACGGCATGCGGGACGCCGAGTTGCGCTTCCCCTACCACGACTCCATCAGCGTCTGTACGGCGCCCGCACACACGACAACGACCGTGGCGTTCGAGCCCGACAGAGACCACGATCGGTACGTCGTCGACGACGAACCAGTCGACGGTCGTGCGGCCGAGCGGATTCGCGCCGTCATCGACCACGTGCGATCGATGGCCGGCATCGATGACCGCGTTCGGTTCGTCTCGTCGAACGAAGTTCCGACAAACATAGGCTTTGGCTCCTCCTCGTCAGCCTTTGCAGCGGCGGCAATGGCGTTGGTAGCGGCGGCCGATCTGGACCTGGACCGGCCAACAGTCTCGACCATCGCCCGGCGAGGATCCGCATCTGCAGCCCGGGCGGTCACTGGCGGCTTTTCGGTGTTATACGCCGGACTGAACGACGATGATTGCCGAGCCGAACGGCTCCCGGCTGCGGACGCGCTCGCTGACGATCTGCGCATCGTCGCGGGAGCGGTGCCGTCGTACAAGGAAACCGAAGCCGCCCACGAAGAGGCCGCCCAAAGCCACCTTTTCGAGGGCCGGTTAGCCCACGTTCACGAACAGTTGGGCGCGTTTCGGGACGCCCTCCGTAATGGGGACTTCGACCGGGCATTCAGTATAGCCGAGCAGGATTCTCTCTCGCTTGCAGCGACGACCATGACAGGCCCGTCAGGATGGGTGTACTGGCAACCGCGAACGCTCGAGATATTCAATGCCGTCCGACGACTCCGACGTGAGGACGACATACCGGTGTACTTCTCCGTCGACACCGGTGCCAGCGTCTACGTCAACACACGGTCAGCATACGTCGACCGCGTCGAGGCAGCGGTCGCCGACTGTGGCGTCGACACGCACATTTGGGAAGTCGGCGGTCCCGCACGCATCCTCGAAGACGACGCACTATTTTGAATCCGGTCACTCGATGGCTGCACTCGCGGCACGTCGAAGATAGTAGACGGCGATGCCACCGAGGAGGACGTCGAGGGCGATCAAGATTGCAAGTGCCGGAACGAGCGTATCCCAAACCCCACCGAAGGCCGTTACGTCGAGTACCTCCAACACATCCTCGCCGAGCATCAACGAGCGAGCCGCATCGACGCCATATGTGATGGGATTGACGGTTGCGACGATCTGCACCCAGTCCGGCAGCACTCGAATCGGTAAGAACGCACTCGAGACGAACAACAACGGAAGCTGGAGGAGATTGGCGCCGATGATCGTCGACTCCTGATCGCGCGTCAGGAGGCCAATGATGTTCGAGAACGCGGTGAACCAGATGGCGAACACGATGGCGACGATCACGATCCCGACCACGCCGAACAGGCCTGTCGCGACGAACTCCGAGAACGCAACGCCGGAGTCTACATAGATGAGAACGTAGCCTAACCCGAGAATGATCAGCGTCTGGACGACAATCCGGACGACTTCGGAGAGGGCTTTGCCCAGGAACATCGGCCCCCGCCCGATCGGCGAGACGAGCATTTTCTCGAGCATGCCACTCTCCATGTCGTCGACGAGGCCGATGCCCGACCCGGCGGCAGCGACGAGCGCAGATTGAATGACGATTGCCGGGGTGAGGTAGGTGATGTAACTAACGTCCCGGCCGAGTGCCTCGGTCAGCGCACCACCGGTTACCTGGCCGAACACCTCGGTGAACAATATCAAGAAGAGAATCGGTTGGATGAGCGAGGAGACGACGACAAACGGATTTCGCGTTGTCTTGAGTAGCCATCGCTTGAGCACGAGCCAGACGTCGCCGAGAACACTGCGTCCGCGTGCCCGCTC
The DNA here is from genome assembly GCA_964552115.1 of uncultured Halobacteriales archaeon. Lineage (GTDB taxonomy): Archaea > Halobacteriota > Halobacteria > Halobacteriales > Haloarculaceae > CAZKGF01. The sequence continues at coordinate 551 of CAZKGF010000151.1, read as the reverse complement.
GCCGGAGTGACTGTCGGTACTCATTCTTCCACCACCGCAACCGGGGATTCGTCCTGGGCCTGTTCGACCGGCTCGCCGGTCAGTGCGAGGAACACGTCGTCGAGGGTCGGCGATCGGACGTCGAAGTCCTGGAGGGTGACGTCAGCATCCCGGAGGGCGACCAGCAAATCCGGCCCGGCCTCGCGGACCCGTTCGGACCGAACCCGCAGCCCCGTCTCGACGGCGGCGATTGCGCCCGGGTCGAAGATCCCCGCCTCGGTTGCCACCTCCTGAGCCCGGGCGATCGCCTGGTGGGACTGATCGGCGAGCGTCACGTCGAGAACAGCGCCGCCGACCTCTGCTTTGAGATCTGCAGGTGTGTCGGTCGCGACGATCTCGCCATCCTGAATGACCGCCAGCCGATCACAGAGTTCGTCCGCCTCCTCCAGATACTGCGTCGTCAGAAAGACGGTGGTCCCCTGTTCGTTTATCGATCGAAAATACTCCCACAACCGAAGCCGAGCCTTCGGATCCAGTCCGGTCGTCGGCTCGTCTAGGAATACCAGTGGTGG
>CAZKGF010000150.1:3740-5721 GCA_964552115.1 uncultured Halobacteriales archaeon | reverse complement strand
GATCGGTGCCGAGGGACCGGCGATCGGGTGGAGTGCCTCGACGATCTCTGCCACGCCCAGGGACACTGTATGCACGATCCGGTAAACAATGTCTGCAACCTCTGTGGTGGCACCGGCCGGATCACCGAGGAACTCGATCGGCGATGGTTCTCGCGTGACTCATTCGAGTCTGTGACCGCTCCCGATGCCGATCTTCGGAATCAAGGTAAGTTTCATGCAGTTGCCCGGGAGCGCCGACGGGGAGGTGAGGCCGGTGAGTGAGGAGTCCCAGAGACGTGTTGGTCAAAGAACGAAATTCGAACCGGCCAAGGCAGCAGTGACTAAAATAGAAACCCCTCGCCATATCCACGTTCTCTTTTTCCATACTTTGACCTCTTTCTTCAACCGCTCGTACTCTTATTTTCGCACTGGCGCGTTTCCTCCAAATCCTGGCATAATGGCCTTTGGCGGGGGTCTAAGAAAAGTGTTGTCTACCCAACAGTACGGTACTGTTGCCCATTTTTGGGTGGTGATCAACGTGTCTGAGAAAGACAATGCGGGGGTTGCTCAGTGTCAGGGAGGTAACCGATGAATTACTCAGTTTTCGGATACCCCGGAAACAAGGCGTCTTTGTCTGACTGGATTATCGGTCACTTGCCAGACCACCGGGTGTATGTCGAAGTGTTCGGCGGCGCCGCGGGAGTGCTCGCGAACAAACCGCCGAGCCACAATGAAATTTACAACGACATAGACGAGGATCTCGTTCAGTTCTTTGACGTACTCCGGGAGCGCGGCGCCGAACTCGTAGAATGGCTACAACGGGTACCCTACTCACGGGAGAAATACGACGAATGGGTGAGGCCGTGGTATCAGGACGAATGGCGGCCGAATGATCCGGTGAAACGGGCTGGCGTGTTCTTTTACCACCGCTGCGTCGCGTTCGGAGGTACATATCAGTACGAGCCAGGCTTTGCTACGTCCACGACCCGGAATCAAGCTCGGACCTTCGCTGGCCAGGTCGAACGCCTCGAGGAATTCGCCGACCGCTTTCGGCAGGTTACTATTGAGAATCTCGATTGGCGAGATTGTCTTGAGAAGTACGATGATCCGGAGGGCCTGTTCTACCTCGACCCGCCGTACTACGAGGCCAGGTGTCGGTACCGTCACGGTCACGGTTTCGATCATGAAGAACTGGCCGAGGAGCTCCTAAACGTCGACGCAGACTGGATCGTTAGTTACGACGCGCTTCCACCGGGCGTCCAGGAACAGGCCAAGGCCGTCGTCGACCGGACGGTCAAGTACCAGATGGCAGCTGGGTACAACGGCAAGCCAGACGCGTCGACGGAAACGCTTGGAATGAGCTACCGGCCAGACCAGTTCGGTGAACAGGGTGGGCCGGACCCGTTTGTTGACGCACAGTCAGAGCTTGCTGCATTCGTGGCAGCACGGATGGTGGTCGCGGTGAGTGACACACCCGCGGACGAGGTTGGGCAGGGGATGGCCGTCCGGACGGGTTACATCAACACGAGGGAGATCCGGGACCATCCGCTTCACGACTGGCTGTACGATCTCCAGCGAGACAACCACATCGACGGCATCACCGTCGTCGACGAGTCCCATACCGGAATTGCCTGGGCAGAGCCAGACCCTGAGCCACTCCGCCCAATCCGTCCAGACGACCACCGCTCCGGAACTTGTTTCGACGTCGAGAGCACGGAAATGCGGGAAGCCTGCGTTGAACCGATACGGGCCTACCTCGGCGCCGACGAGGTGGTTCACGAGGTCAGACACCAGCGAAACGGCTACCACACCGACCTGGTCTACGCCGATCTCGATGCAGATGGCGTCCGAGACCGCGCCCTCCTCGCCGTCGAAAACGAACCCCTTCACGACCCGCTGCAACGGTTCAAGGTGTGGTGGCACGTCCGCGAACACGGTCCGATTCCGAAGGCCGAGGCCGTCGAAAACGGACGGTATGTCGACCCGTCGAAGAACCGGAAGC
>CAZKGF010000150.1:0-3730 GCA_964552115.1 uncultured Halobacteriales archaeon | reverse complement strand
TGGAGCATGGGTACCTCGGCAGAACGAGTACCGATCACCTCGTGGCGGCGGTTCCGCCGAAGATCGCCGACCTGCATGCCGTCGAGTTAAAGCTGCGGGACTGGCAAACCGCGCTGGATCAGGCCGACCGCGCGAACCGGTACGACGGTCCGGACTATCCTCACCAGTATCGGCACCGGCGGCGCCGCTACGGCTTCGCCGATTACCGCTGGGTTGCCCTCGATGCCGGCGCCATCCCCAGGGCGCTCGAGGGCGGTCGGGACGAATTCGTCGAGCGGGGTGTTGGGTTGCTTGGGATAGCCGAGGGCGGCACGGTCGTCGAGCACATCGAAGCCGAGTTCGACCCACGCGAACCCTATACCCGGGACCGGGCATGGGTGGAAAGCCAGGTCTGGAATCGAATAGGCGTGGGTGAGAAATCGACATCCTCAGAGACCGGTTCTGACGAGGATTCGGCACAGCCCTCACTGGCCGTTTTCGCCGGTGGAGGTGGAGGATGAAGTGCCCAATCTGTCACGGGTACGGCTCCCTCCAGAGCCGTCGGCTCCCGTCACTCTCGAGAATCGATTGCTTCAGATGTGGGGGTGATGGCCATGTCTAGCGAAGAAACGGTCGATCGCGTCGAATTCATCCACGAGAAACTCGTCGACGTCGAGACATCTTACGAGGACCTCGTGAAGACTGTTCGCGACCTCCAGGAGACAGTCGAGCATCAGGACCAGCGCATCGGCGAGCTGGAACGCCATCTCGACCTCCAGATGCAACTCGTGGCCAATGGTGGATCGGCGGCGGAACAACGCCGAAGCGCCCTGCTCCAACACCTAGTCAAAAAACCCCAACGGAAGGGAGCACAAGAGCGTGGCTACTCGGCTGCGCTCACGCGAAACCAGGCCGAAGAGGCGCTGCACCACGAGGCGGACGTCCACCGGACCATGCTGTACGACGACCTCGAGACGATCCGCCAAAAGATTGGCGATCAAGACGTGTGTTACTGGGATGAATCGTCGACACCCAAACGCCTCGTCCTGGACCTAGATGCACTGGCTGACACGGCCGATCTACCTGAGTTCACAGAGGTGAGCAGTTGTGAGTAATTCTCAACACCTGAGCGCGGTCACTACCCCCCTCGCAAGAGATAGGCCTCCGCCTCGTTGACAGGTTTTGTTTGTTTCTCCAGTTGTGTTGTTGTAAGTTGTGTTTGCGTAGTTGTACGTATCGCTCGTACATCGCTCGCATCGCCGTGGAGTCACACCCCAAATCGCTGTTGTGAATTGTTCACAGAAAATGGCCACTACCCAAACAGGAATCGACGCCGAAGCCGAATTCCTTCGGCAGTACTACGCCGACGAAATCAACGACCTCGCGAGGGGCTACCCCTCCGAAGGCCGTTCACTCTACGTCGAGTGGTTCGACCTGTATCGCTACGACGTCGATCTCGCCGATGACGCACGAGATCGACCGGACAAGATCATCGAACGCCTCGAGGAAGCCCTCGCCACCTACGACCTACCCGTCGACGTCGACCTCGGCGGGGCTTCTGTTCGAATCGAAGATCTCCCCGAATCGGAAACCTACACAGTCGGTGAGTATCGCCACGACGCGATCGGCCAACTCGTCGCCATCCAAGGCCAGGTCAGAATGGACACGGACGTCCTGCCGGCACCGACGGTCGCCGTCTGGGAGTGCCAGCGCTGTGGGACACTCACACCAATTCCCCAACACCATGATGAGGAAATCCAAGAACCCCACGAATGCCAGGGATGTGAGCGACAGGGCCCTTTCCGACTGAATCAATCACAAACAGAGTTCGAGGTCCGCCAAGAACTCCGCCTCCAGGAGCCAGCCGAGGAGGTGACGACGGGCGAGGGCGCACACATCGACGTCGAGCTGCGGGGAGACGTCGTGGCCCAGGTTACCGCCGGCGATCGAGTCACGATCAACGGCATCCTCGGCATTCGGGACGACGATAACGTGCGCTGGCAACTCGAGGGCCACAGCGTCGAGGCCGAAGAGACGACCTACGAGGATCTGGAGATCGACGAGCACCTGGAGACCGTTCACGAGCTGGCAGCCGGCGCCGAAGGGAATCCGTACGACCTTCTCGTCGACTCGATCGCCCCGAAGATCAAGGGAATGGACGAGATCAAACTCGCACTCGCCCTCCAACTCTTCGGCGGCAACCGTATCGAAAAACCCGACGGGACGATCGAGCGTGGAGAGTCACACGTCCTCCTCCTTGGCGACCCGGGGACGGGAAAGTCGAAACAACTGAAAGCGATCAACGCGATCGCCCCGAGAAGCTGTTTCACCTCAGGTAAGGGCGCGTCGGCGGCAGGACTGACTGCGGCAGCCGTCTCGAACGACTTCGGTCAGCAACAGTGGACGCTCGAGGCCGGAGCTCTCGTCCTCGCGAACGACGGCATCGCATGCGTCGACGAGATCGACAAGGTCGCCGAAGATGCCAAGGAAAGTCTCCACGAGGCCCTGGAGAGTGGAAGCGTCAGCGTCTCGAAGGCCGGGATCAACACCTCGATGCCGGCGCGAACGGCCTTGCTCGCGGCGGGCAACCCCAAACACGGCCGGTTCGATCGACACGAAGCTATCGCCGACCAGATCGATTTAGATCCCGCGCTGATCAGCCGCTTCGATCTCATGTTTATGATCGACGATCAACCGACCGAGTCCAGAGACGAGGAGATCGCCGACGCCATCATCGAAGACCGCCAGGTCGGCGCGAAGTTCACCGACGATCCACAGAGCCTGAGCAAGGAAGAGTTGGCAAAGATCGAGCCGGCGGTCGACCGGGAGGTACTCCGGGCCTGGATCGCCCACGCCAAGCGGACGGTCACGCCGCGGCTCTCGGATGACTTGCGTGAGGACCTCCGGTCCTGGTTCGTCGACATCCGAACGATGCACGAAGGCCAGGCCGACGCCCCGATCCCGACGACGTTTCGAAAACTCGAGGGCATCCTCAGGTTGGCCGAGGCCAGCGCCCGGGTGCGCCTGAGTGATGACATTTCCAAGCAAGACCTCGACCGTGCCAAACAGTTGGTCCTCCGTTCGATGAAAGACGTCGGAATGGATCCCGAAACCGGGGAGTACGACGCCGACATCATTGAGACGGGCCAGTCAAAGAGCCAGCGAAAACGAATCAAGAACGTTCGCGCGATCGTGGCCGACCTCTCTGGCAAACACGACGAAGGTGCTCCTCACGAAGAAATCCTGGAAGTGGCGGAAGATGTCGGGTACGAACGTCCGAAGACCGAGCATATTCTGATGAAGCTGAGCAAGGAAGGGAAGATCTACGAGCCCGAGGAGGGATACTATCGGCCCGGTGGCTAAGCCAGTCATTTCTGACTGATATCTACTCAGATTCGTATAGTAATATGTGATTTATCGGAACGGAAACCACCGGTAGACTTGTTATCCCGGGCGTTCACGCCCGATCCAGCATGCATCCGCCACCGGGGGCCCAGAATGGTTGACTCGACGGCCCGCGACCACGTCTGGGCGGCAGCGATCGAACTTCTAATCGATCGCCAGGAGTTCCGAACTCGCGACATCGCCAATCAACTCGACGATGACGCCAGCCTCCCGACGATCCGGCGGACGCTACGGGCGATGGAGGAACTGGACTGGATCGAGCGAGAGGCACCTGAGAGCCACTACTGGCGTGCCGGCCCGAAAGCTCACGAACACCTCGATACTTGACATCCATCGGATTTATCAC
>CAZKGF010000149.1:0-5785 GCA_964552115.1 uncultured Halobacteriales archaeon | reverse complement strand
GATCGTTTGTCGGTGTGGCGATAGCTCCTGTTCGTCCGTGACGGTCACGCCCGAAAGCGTAGACTCGGGCACCCAATGGACTTCGGCAGTCTGGCCAGCATCCCCGGTTCGGTCACCTGTTCGGGACTGGGCTGCGATAATGTCGGATTCGGTTATTCGTCCACCCGGTCCTGTGCCGGATATCTCGTCGAGTGAAACGCCCGTAGCTCGTGCCTGTCGCCGGACGTGGGGACTGGCGAACGAACGGTCGTGTGCCTTGACCCCGGCTTCGTCAGTGTCTGAAGTGGCGCCCGGTTGGGCTCCCTCTGTCGTGCCATCTTCAGTCACGTCTGCTGGCTTGGCTTCGTCTTCGTCCGGGCTCCGCCGACTGCCCGGCTTCGGGGCTTCGTCGACGTCTTCATCTGATCCGACGACGACGCCAATAACCGTTCCTGGGGTCACCTCAGCCCCTTCGGCAACGTCGACACGGGCCAACGTCCCCGAGCGGTCGGCCACGATGTCTGCCTCGGCCTTTTCGGATTCGACGACTGCGAGAACTGTCCCGTCCTCGACTGCCTCTCCTTCGTCGACGAGCCACTCTGCAACGAGACCTGATTCCATCGTATTGCCCAACTTCGGCATCCGAATGGCCTGTGGCATTGGTTCACCGCTCTATGCAGCCCGGAGGACCAAAACACTACTGTCACCGGAGCCAGTCTCGGTGGCGTGGCGATGAAACGCGGTCACCAGCAGACGACCACGTCCGCGCACACCGTGAACTAACCCCGTAGATATCGGGTGGGACACCGGAGCCCTCGCCCGACTGGCTACCCGCTTGCCTGCCAGGATCGGTGCGGACCCAAGGAATATTATCTGACCGGAAGAGGGGGTGGATATGCGTCAGGCGAACTTCGGATACATCATTCGAAAGAAATCCTATTACCACCCAGAACAGGTGGCTATCGTCGAACAGACGACTCGGGACGAGTATACCTATCGTGATCTCGAGCGGCGGTCCAATCGCATCGCCCGCTCGTTGGCCGATCGGGGAATCGGAATGGGGGACCGAATCAGCGGGCTGTTTCGCAATTCGATCGAGTTCTTCGATCTGTTCTTTGCAACCTGTAAACTCGGCGCTGTGTTCGCCCCGTTCAACTATCGCCTGTCACCACCCGAGCTAACGACGTTGAATCAAACGGTTGTCCCGGATATGTTCGTCTACGAAGGCGTTTTCGAAGACACGGTAGCTGCGGTGGGTCCAGACGTGCCCACGTATCGGGTCGGAGACCCGGCGGGAGCTGGGCAGGTTGATGCGGCTGACTGGGCCGACTGCTACGAGCCAGCAGCTCGCGAGATGGATATCTCTGGTGGATTCGATGACCCTGCTATCCTGTTGTTCACCAGCGGGTCGACGGGCCAGCCCAAAGGCGTCCCACTCTCGCACAAAAACCTCTTTTTCTCTGCTGTCAGCTATATCGTCGATACGGATCTGACCAGCGAGGACGTGACGGTAACTTCCAGTCCGCTGTTCCACGTTGGCGGGCTCAATATCTTTACCCTGCCGCTGTTACATACCGGTGGAACGGTCATTCTCCAACAGGAATTCGAGCCAGCCGAAACGTGGGAAATCATGGCTGCCTACGACGTCACGAAAATGTTCGCGATTCCGACGATGTTGAACTCGATGGTTGGCGTTGAAGGCTGGCAGTCCCACGATCTCTCCAGTCTCGAACTCGTCGTCGGTGGCGGGGAACCGGTGCCAAGCGAACTCAAGGAGGCCTTTCAGTCGATCGGCGTCCCGAGCGTGGCGGCATACGGTTTAACGGAAACCACGGATGGATCGCTCTTTTTGCGCCCAGAGCACGCAATGGACAAGCCACCAAAGTGTAACGGGCACACGTTCACTCATGTCGATGCCCGCATTGTCGACGAGCAGGGCAACGAGGTTGGCCCAGAGACGCCGGGAGAGTTACAGCACCGCGGGCCGACCGTCGCCGACGGGTATTTCGACCGTCCGGAGCAAACGGCTGAGACGTGGGACGATGGGTGGTTTGGGACCGGCGATATCGCGGAGATGGACGCAGACGGCTTCTACCACATCCATGGCCGCATGGACAACATGATTATTTCGGGTGGTGAAAACATCTACCCGAGCGAAGTCGAGGAGGCCCTGTATTCACACCCGGACATCGACGAAGTCGTCGTGTTCGGGGTGGCAGACGAGACGTGGGGTGAACTGGTCAAGGCTGTCGTTGCGACTCCCGGAGACGAACTCACAACGGAGGATATCTCGGCGTTTCTCGATGATCGCATCGCCGGGTACAAACACCCCAAGGATGTGGTGTGTGTCGACGAATTACCCAAAAGTGGGACCGGGAAGATCGAGCGCCAGCGCGTCCAGGAAACCTACGAAGAGGCCTAGATCGGGAGGTGCTCGGGGAACGTTTTTCACGCCCGGCCGCCGGTTTCGCCCATGCGACTCGCCGACCAAGTCGTGGTCGTCACTGGCGGCAGTTCGGGCCTTGGCCGTGCGACAGCAATGCTTGCAGCCACAGAAGGGGCCGCCATCGTAAATGCTGACATTCAGCGTGATCCCCGTGGGTCGGGATTGCCGACAGACGTTCGAATCGAGCGGGATGGTGGTGAGGCCGTTTTCGTCGAGACGGACGTGCGCGAACTCGCGCAGGTCCGATCAGCGATCGATGCCGCGATCGATTCGTTCGGATCACTGGATGTCGTGATTAACAACGCTGGACGGGCAGAATCATACCCGATCACGGATACAGCCGAATCCAACTGGCACGAGATCCTTGAAACGAACCTCACAGGCGTATATCACGGCTGTCTGGCCGGAGTCACACAGTTGTTGTCCGAAGGTGGCGGGGCGATCGTGAATGTTGGCAGTGTCTTCGGTGTGGTGGGTGCCCCGAATTCTGCCTCGTATAGTGCAGCCAAGGGTGGGGTTATTTCGCTCACTCGACAGGTCGCACGTGACTATGCGGCGGATGGCATTCGAGTCAATGCAGTCTCCCCAGGGTTCGTCCAGACACCGATGCTCCGCGAGGATACCCACGATGGGACACTCGAGTTCGCCGAGTCTCGGACGCCGTTGGGCCGGGTTGGTGACCCCAGCGAAGTCGCCGAAGCAATCCTCTTTTTCGCGAGTGAGGCGTCGTCGTTCGTCACGGGACAGAATCTCGTCGTTGACGGCGGGTATGGCATGTCCTGAGCACTGACAGAACCGTCCCCTACAGTAATTAGCTTGGCTGTAGAGGGAGCCGCTATGGACGTCGATATGGCACAGTACGAATCGTATGAGGAAGCCGTTGCGGACTTCGAATGGGATGTTCCGGAGACCTTCAATATTGCAACACAGGTATGCGGGCGGTGGGCCCAGCGATCCGACGGCAAACGCCGTGTCGCACTGTTTTACGAGTCCGAATCGGGGGACCGTGAAACCTACACCTTCTGGCAAGCCAACCGGATAGCCAACAGAGTAGCGAACTTCCTCACCAGTGTGGGCGTCGATCGGGACACGCGGGTCGGCCTCATCCTGCCACAGCGGCCGGAGACGTTGTTCGCAAACCTCGGGATATTGAAAGCCGGCGGGATCGTCGTTCCCCTCTCGGTCCTGTATGGTACAGACGGGCTGCGATACCGCCTCAACCAGTCACAAACGGAAGTCGCGATCGTGGATCAGAAACGTGCGGACGTGGTCGCCGAGATGCGCGACGAACTCCCCCATCTCGAGACAGTAGTTACCCTGGATGATCCATCCGAGATCGACGGTCGATCCTGGGAGGCTGGCGTCTCCAACGCCGCTCCGTCGTTCGATGCCGTCGACAGTCCCGCCGACTCGTCGGCCTACATTATCTACACGAGCGGAACGACCGGGCGGCCCAAAGGTGCCCACCACGCCCATCGGAAGCTCATCGGCTACCTACCTGGCTGGCAGATGATCAACGAGTGTCCCGGTGAGGAAGCGGTACACTATACTCCATCCGGATGGTCGTGGGTGGGTGGTCTTTTTGCCGTGGTCTGGGGGGCGTGGTATCACGGACAACCGGTCTTGGGCTACGGCGGCCAGTTCGATCCCGAGACAGTCTACGACCTCCTCGAACGGTATGGCGTCACGAACGTCCTCTTGACATCGACGATGATTCGGATGATGCAATCGGTCGATGCGTCGGCGTACGACCTGGATCTACACGTCGTGCCAAGCGGAGGCGAGCAAGTCACGGCCGACATCTATGATTACGTCGAGTCGGAGTGGGACGCGGTGGTCAACGAAATCTACGGGCAAACTGAATGCAACTTCCTCATCGGCACGAACCATCGGTTGATGACCATCGAGCCGGAGGCCTCTGGCAAGCCGTGTCCCGGTCACGAAGTGCGGATCATTGACGAAGAGACCGGTCAACAGTGCGATCCAGGCGAAATCGGTCACATTGCAGTCAAACGGCCAGATCCCTCGATGTTACTCGGTTACTGGGACCAGCCAGACCTCACGGCTGAGCTGTTCGTCGACGACTGGATGAAGACGGGGGATGCCGGTTCGTACGACGAAGCTGGTTACATCTACTTCGAAGGCCGAGCGGACGACGTCATCATCACGAGTGGGTACCGTGTAAGCCCCCTCGAAATCGAGAACTGTCTCCGGGAGCACGAAGCGGTTACGGACGCCGTCGTGGTCGGGGTCGACGATCCCGAGCGGGACACGATCGTGAAAGCGTTCGTCATTCCCGCAGACTCCGCCGAACCCTCAGAGGAACTTGTAGCTGACATCCAGACGTTCGTCGCCGAGCGGGAAGCCGCCTACAAGTACCCACGGGAGGTTGAGTTCAAGACTGAGTTTCCGACGACGGTTTCTGGAAAAGTCCAGCGTCACAAACTCACGGAGTGAACACAGCTTGCAGGATTTCGTGGCAGTTGGGAGTAATATCGTCGCGATCGCGTTAGGGCCATCGAATAGTTTAAGCCAGAGCCATCGCCATCGCTTGGCATGACGATCGAGGCCTTTTCTCTCGAGGAGTCGGTGGCCGTCGTAACCGGCGGCAGTCGTGGAATCGGGGAGGCGATCGCGGTTGCGATGGCCGAAGCAGGGGCGACTGTTGTCCCCGTTGCGCGGTCGGTGGACGACCTCGAAGCGACGGTCGACCGGATCGAAGCGGTCGGGCAGACGGGGCTGGCCTACGAAGTTGACGTGACGAACGACGGCGACATCGAAGCCGCATTCGATCGAGTCGATGCTGAATTCGGAGGGGCCGACATTCTGGTGAACAATGCCGGGGTCAATCCGTTCTTCGGAGACGCCCGCGAGTTGGACAACGAAGTTTGGGAGAAGATCTTGTCGGTCAATCTGACTGGGGCATTCAAATGCTCGCGGGAGTTCGGACGGCGGGTATTTGACAGAGACGAGACGGGAGCAATAGTCAACATCGCCAGCGTCGCGGGCGTCGTCGGGCTGGCCAATCAAACTCCGTATACGGCATCAAAACACGCGATGGTCGGGATGACCAAGTCCATGGCTGTCGACTGGGCGCCGACGATACGCGTCAATGCCTTGGCTCCTGGATTCGTCGCCACCGAATTCACCCGGGGTGTTCGGGAAAATGAGAGTATCCGCGCTGATATTTTGAACACGATCCCGCAGGATCGGTTTGCACAGCCAGACGAGATTGCCGGATCAGCCGTGTATCTCGCGAGCGAGGCCGCACAGTACGTGACCGGAGAGGTACACGTCGCCGATGGTGGTATCGCGGCGAAATAAGTCGAGAAACGAGGTCCCACGACGGAAAATGAAGGG
>CAZKGF010000148.1:0-5788 GCA_964552115.1 uncultured Halobacteriales archaeon | reverse complement strand
TGCCAGCGTCGGGCCCATAAACAGTGTAAATGGTTAGACAGCCGACTGGACGGCTCCGATCCGCCGAAGAATATTACGGCCAAATGTGCGGTACCAGACTATACACACCCACGACGACGCCAGGCTCCCCACAGGCCGAAATCAGCGGTTCGGAGGACGGTCCGACGTGTTATTGCCCGCTCAAAGGGTGATGGACCATCTCAGCCGCAAGTATGCGATGCAACTCGTCTGTGTCGTGGGCAATTGGGCCCGATCAGATACTGGACTATCGAGGATGTCTAGGGCGATGTGAGCAGTTCAACGGTATCCACGCGGCTCGACGAACTCGTCGAGGCCGGGTTCCTCTCTCGAGACTGTATGCCGAGATCCTACCCCGAGTCGAATACGAACTGGCGCCGACCGAGGAGGAACTCTGTGATCGGTTGGAACCACTCCTCGGGTAGGCCGAAGAGATGGAGAACCATGACCTAGCCGTCGAACCACGTAGCGAGGCCGGCACTGGTGGTCAGTTCGACCACGCCAAATGCGACTGCTGGAAGCGACGCGATGGTCGGGAGCCCGGCAGCGATGAGTAATGCAGCGGCAACCGCGAAATCTCGCATCCCCACTGAGAGCGTTGTGGCAATCCGTGTCTCTGGATCTGCCGAGTAGCTGAGACCGTATCCGAGAGCGTATCCGACGAGGTTCAACACAATCACGCCAGTCCCGACGCTGAGTAGCAGCGACAGATTGGACCGGATGAGCTGTGCATTCGCGGCCGTCACTCCCCCGATAACGAGGATCACCATGAGCGCCGATATTGCCGGATAGTACGCTTCGTAGGCGCTAACGCGATCGGGCTGCCAGGCCCTGAGACTGACAGCCGCCACCATCGGCGTTACGACCGCAACGACCAGTTGTTCGATGATGGGCGTCGTTGGAACGCCGATATCACCGACCAGTAGGGCAAGAACGGCTGGGATGAACCCGACGCTTCCCACACCGATTACGACCAACGCTGTCGTCGCGAGGGCCGTGTCTCCACCGGCGAGTTCGGTCAGTACTGGCGTGACGAGTTCCGGCGTCACGGCGCCCAAGACGACGAAGCCAAGCTGTAACTCCGGTGAGAGGCCGAGCCCCCTGGCGATGCCGAAGGCGAGGAACGGCATCGTCAGATGACCCACAAGAATGAGGCCAAGCGAGCGACCGTCCACCTGGCGAAACTGATCTACCGACAGCGTCAACGAGATACTGGCGATCATCACAAACAACAGGAGTGTGGTTGCCCGGGTGAGTACCGCAACACCTGGGAGGAGGAGGCCGGTAACGACAGCGAGCAGTACCCACACAATCAGGTATTTCTCGACGAGAGTGGCCAACCGAGGGGGGTGGACTACCATCATTAGTTTCAAGCAGCGTGGGGCGATCCTCAGCTGGCGAATCGATCAGGTGGAGGGGCAATCAAAGTGGCCCTCGGTCCCAGTCGGTCGATCGTCGGTGGGCCAACCCAGTCAATCCGGATTTCGATCACAGAATCTGAAGGCCAATACCGTCAAGAACCATAGGTAGACTGAAAATCCACTTTTCGAGGACATCGGTATAAATTGACTCGGAAATCTAGTCTCTCAGCCCAGAACACCGATCTACCACCGGTCGAACAAGGAGCTAGTAAGTGGATTAGGTGTCACGATCTCCTGGGTTGAGCCGATCGGACAGAACCCTTTTCTCGTGGTCAACAAAACCTACGCGCCATGCCGACGGTCAATCGGATTAGCGTCCACCCGATCAAGTCACTCAACCCGATCGACGTGGACTCGGCGTCGATTGCCCGCGGTGGGTTGGCGTACGATCGAAAATACGCACTGTTCGACGAGTCCGACGAATACGTGAGTGGCAAAGACAACGATCGAGTCTACCGACTCGAACTCGCTTTCGATCAAGACACCGAAACCGCCACACTGTCCGATCGGGAGACAGGGGAGACGCGCGAGTTCCACATGGACGACGACCGGGCTGAACTCGAGGGCTGGCTGACTGATTTTTTCGAGGAAGATATATCAATCGTGCAGGCGACAGATACACGGTTTACAGGCCTCGCAGGCGGCAGTATCCCGATGCAAATCTCCGCACCGGGCCCGTCAGTCGTGAGTACTGCTACCTACCGGGAAATCGCCTCGTGGTTCGACGATTTGAGCGTCGAGGATATCCGACGCCGATTCCGGGCCAACATCGAAATCGGCGGCGTCCCGCCGTTCTGGGAGGACAACCTCTTCTCGGACAAAGAGCACGTCGTCAGGTTTCGCATCGGGGACGTCACGATCAGCGGCGTCGTGCCGCTTTCGCGGTGCTCGGTGCCGACGAAAGATCCCGAATCGGGGGCCAAACACGACGACTTCATGGAGACGTTCGTCACAAACCGAGAAGAGAAATTTCCTGACTGGGCCAACGCGGACCACCTGGGCGATCACTTGCCGACGCGGTCCCAGCACTACTATTATCTCACCGTCGTCACGCGAATCCCCACGTCAGAGACCGGGAAAACCATCCATCGTGGCGACGACGTCTCGGTGCTTGGCGAACAAGCAGTGGTCAAATCGCTGTGAATCCGCCAGCGAACTCGAAACCGAGCAGCGAACGACCCTTCCCCAGACGGGTCTCTCGTCAAGTGTTTGGGTAAACATTTGACGTTCGGCAATCAGTCTCCGACACCTCGCTGAGTCAGTCCAACTCACTCGTCTGGATAGTTCGCCTCGTATCCAGCCAACCGTCCAAGGGGACTCAGCACCGCAGTCATCGCCTTCTGGACTAACACGGGCAAATCGGTCGAGTACACAACCCCGGGGTAGGCCCTGTTGACGACGGCAAACTGCAACAGGTTCGGCAAACCCTTCTCGTCGGTTTTCCCGTCCTGGGCCAGCGCGTACATCGCCGCACCGAATGCGGCGGAGTTTCGCGGTGGATGATGCTCGTGAGCGACGCGAACCGGGTGCGCGCTCGGATTCCAATGGCGATGTGCCGTATTCTGCGGGACGGTAATCTCGTCGCCCTCGCGCAGTCGGTGGTCGGTCCCCTCGAGTGCAACGACATACTCGCCGGCGAGCACCTCGATAACTTCCTCCTGGTGGGGATGAATGTGCTCGTCCGGGTTGTCGAGCAGGAATCGCTCGTGATCCAGGTCGACAGCCGGTGTCTCCGAGTCGATAGCCGGATGGATCGTGACCTCGAACCGCACGTATGCGCCACCGGTATCGATGGCCCGCTTTGTAATTTCAAACGGGTCTACGTCTACGATATCCTGACTGTTCCCATTCATGCCATACCACTTCGAACCGTGTCACCTTAGGTATGTGTCATGCTCAATATCGTTCATCCGCAACGTACGGCCCAGAACCCGGCATGCAAAGCTACGTTGCTGAAATAACCGATACAGAATTCGCATCGCTTTCTACGGAGGACACCGAACCAGCTGAGTAGCTCTGCTGAACTCGTTTTCTGAATAACGCACACCCGCTGAAACCTATCACTATCCAATATGTTTTAACAATAAATGCACGATAGCCGAGCCGTCCATACCGTGCCCCAAAATGTATCCAGATTGAGCAATAAGAGCCCTAGACATTGATCAACCGCCGCACATATCTCACAGGCCTCACGACTTCTTTACTCCTCGTAGCGGGGTGTTCTGGGGGAATCGAAGATGGAAATGGAACTGAGAGGGGACCACGACACACCTTCAGTCTGCAGATGACGGCCATTAGTGACTCAAACATCGCTGAACGGAGACTTCCCGATGCAACCACGTGGGGCGATTTTCGTGACCAAGAATTTTTCCAGGAGTTGGTCCGGGACGGAACTGCAACCTGGACAACTGACGAAGGAGACCATGACGCTCCAAGACCGGAGGGGTCAGAATGGGTGTGGGACGATGCTGTCTATCGGGTCACGTACGACGTCGTCGATGAATCTGGGACGCCGGTGAGTCAGCGAACGTTCGAGTACTCCATCGAGCGACTGGGGAGTACCGAAGAATGGGGGAAACGAGTCCGCCAGACGTACGCGTTTGAATTGTCAGATCTCTCCGAATCTGGGCGGGAGATTGTCGAACATGCTATTGGCCTGGATACCCCGTACGTTCGGTTTCCAGACGACGAGGAACCACAGGCCACTCCAACGAACGCCATGCAAAACCTTGTCCACCAGTTCCTGGATCACGAGCCATTGAGTAGGAATTCAGGATTTCCAGAGGGCGGAGGTTCTGCTCGATTTTTGGTGAATTACGAGGGGCGAACGTATTGGACTGAGATTTCATTCGATGCAGATGAATTTTCATAATTTCGATATAAATTGAAATTCAGCAATCTAACTAATTGAGCGTGTACTCCAACAAGGCCGAAAACTGTCGATACAAGCCACAAGAATGGAATATACAACATGTGGCAATAGGAAAACGAGTCAACAGTTGACTGCTTCTGTCAACGCAGTCACTGGCCTGCCGTTTCTCCGTTGGTAATTCACGTGAGCAACAGTATAGAGTACCTCAATCACTCTCTCGTTTCCGCTCAAGTCGCTCCGAGCGCTGCCCGTGACATTGGGAATTATTAGCGATGGGCTGTTTTTCCAGGGGCATGGAGACGATACAAACCGACGATGCGCCGAGTTACGGGGACGCACCACTCTCGCAGGGCACGATCCAGGACGGGATGGTCTATGCGGCCGGCCAACTCGGCATCGACCCGACATCGGGAGCGTTGGTAAGTTCGGACGTGACCGAACAGACGCACCAGGTCTTCGACAATCTCGAAGCCGTTTTGGACGCAGGCGGGAGTTCGCTCGACAACGTCGTGAACGCGACCGTCTTTCTAGCCGATCTCGCCCACTACGACGAGGTGAACGACGTCTATCGCACACGACTGAGTGAGCCGTATCCCTCACGTTCCGCCATCGGTGCCGGGGATTTGCTGGCCGAGGGTGCTGTCGAGATAGAACTCATCGCCGCTCTCGAGGGACAACAGTGAAATCCACCCTCCATCCAGAGGTCCAAGAGCTCCGAGAAGAGATCGGTTCACTCCATATTCCCCCGGCTCACGCCCTAAGCCCCGAGGGATCTCGCAAGGCCTTGAATCGGCTGTTCGACGAGTGGAGAAGCGGTGTCTCACCAAGAGAGAACCTCGACGTTCAGGAGATATTAATCGACGGGCCGAACGGCGACGTTCGGGTCCGAGCCTATCGGCCACCCGTCGAGAACCCGTATCCAACGTTGGTCTACGTCCACGGCGGTGGGTGGGTGCGTGGCAACCTCGACATATACGACGAATTCTGCAGATACCTCACCGACGAACTCGGCTGTCTCACGTTCTCGGTCGACTATCGGCGGGCCCCTGAGCACCCCTTCCCAGCCCCAATCGAAGATTCCTACGCCGCGATCGAATGGGCTGCTGAAAACGCGGCACTATTCGGTGGAGACGGCCAGGCACTCGCAGTCGTTGGGGACAGTGCTGGCGGAAACATTTCGGCTGCACTGACCCTGATGGCCCGCCAACGCGGCGGCCCCGAGATCGAGTATCAGATGCTCATCTGTCCACCGACGAACAACGCGTTCGACACCGACGCTCACGAGGAAAACGCGAACGAACCAGAGCTTCCCCTCGACTCGGTAAAGTGGTACTGGGGTCACTATCTGAAACGCTCCCTCGATGGCAGACACCCGTACGCCTCCCCGCTTCAAGCGCGTAGTTTGGCCGACCTGCCACCGGCGACCATCATCACGAGCGGTCACGACCCACTCCGAGACCAAGGAAAGGCCTACGCC
>CAZKGF010000147.1:0-5789 GCA_964552115.1 uncultured Halobacteriales archaeon | reverse complement strand
CCGGCCTGGTCTACCGGACACAGGAGCCGAAATCAGCGGCCCTGATTTTTCGGTCGGGCAAGATCGTCTGTACCGGCGCCAAGAGTACCGACGACGTCCACCAGAGCCTCCGGATCGTCTTCGACAAACTCCGAGACTTGAACATCGAGGTGGACGAGGAACCAGAAATCATCGTTCAGAACATCGTCACCTCTGCGGATTTGGGACGAAATCTGAATCTGAACGCCATCGCGATCGGGCTCGGTCTCGAGAACATCGAGTACGAACCAGAACAGTTCCCCGGGCTCGTGTATCGGCTGGACGAACCGGATGTCGTCGCGTTGTTGTTCGGTTCAGGCAAACTCGTGATCACGGGCGGGAAACAACCCGAAGACGCCGAGGAGGCTGTCGACAAGATCGTCTCCCGACTCGAGGAATTAGGACTTCTAGAGTAGTGCGTCCGGTCCGAACGCAGGCTACAAACGGTCGCCGTCTGAAGCCCCAGCATGCTTCTCCAGTCTAGCGTCGACATCACGGGCGGTGGGCCGCTAGCGCTCGTGGTTACGTTTTGTATCGCAGTCGTATTTTATGCACTTACACTACACCTCGCCGCCGTCTTTTTCCTGGGTGACGTCCCGACCCAGCGGGCAGTGACGGTCGCGCCCGTTCCCGCTGTCACAAGTATCCTGTTACAACAGTGGGGACCGGAAGTCGTGATTCCAGTGACCCTGCTCGGTGACTTCGTGGCGATCCGGCAGGTGTACGGACTCAAAGGGGTGCCAGCAATTGCCCTGGTCCTCTTGCACTTCGCGTTCGCGGCGGTGCTCGGGGTGGCACTGGGCAACATTCTGGGATTCCTCTAAGCAATTCAGGGACGTGATGCCGAGAGCAATTGGGCTGTCTCGAGGTTGGCGGCTTCGAGTGCAATCGGTGTCACCGAGCAATTGGCGGGGTCGTGGGTGTCGAGGGCGGTTTGGAGGTCGTGGTCGTGGGCGGCCCCCAGTAGTGCCCGGATTGGCCCACCGTGGGTGACAACGAGGAGCGTACCGTCTGGGGAAAGGCGATCCAGCCGGTCCCGAAGGCCAGTGCGGAGTCGCTCGTCCATTGTCTGGAGGCTTTCACCGCCTGGCGGGACGAAATCCACTGCGGTCAGCCGTGTCTGGTCGTGTTCACCGCGAAGTGCCTCCTTGGTAAATCCCTGATAGCGGCCGATATCGCGTTCCCGAAAAGCTTGATGAAAGGTGGGATCGGGTATGGCCGTCGACTCGGCCAGGATCGTGGCTGTTTCCCGGGCCCGTTCGAGGTCCGAGGCCACGAACCGATCGACTGACCACTCGCGTGAAAGCCGATCGGCGAGGTCCTGGGCCTGGTCGCGACCCCGGTCGCTTAGGCCCACGGCAGCCCACCCTTGCAGTCGACTCTCCCGATTCCAGGGGGTTTCGCCGTGGCGAACGGCCAGGACGGTCTGCATGCGCCTCAACTATCGGGGCAACTGCCTTGGGTGTTCTGTCGGTTGAACTCCAATCCAACTTCTCGTGACGCTTTGCCTCGCGTCGGTGTCAGGTTTCAGTGCATCGCGGGTAGGAACGAATAGATTGATAACAACCAGTCGGCAAACCTCGCCAGATGCCCGGCCCCCTGGACAGCGACGCGGCCAGAACGCTCGCCAGCGGTCGGGAAACGCTGGGCTCACTCATCTCGGCCGCCCAGTCACGCCTGCAGCGAGTCTTTATCGTCTTCGTCGTGGCGTTTTTGGGGACGTTCTGGGGGATGCGGTTCGTCTGGGATCGGTTGAAAGCGGACCTTCTCACGAACATGGGGCTGTCTCCGGAGGATGCACCGGAGGTAGTCGCCGTTACCCCGTTCGACGTCATTCTCCTGCAAGTCAAAATCGGGCTCATCGTCGGGATCTTAGTCTCGATTCCGGTCGTCGTCTGGTACGGCCGAGACGCGCTGAAAGATCGAGGTATTTGGCCGGATCACACCCAACCGCGGTGGAAACTTGCCCTATTTGGGTTGGCCATTTCCGGGCTATTCCTGGTCGGATTTCTGTACGCCTACACGCTCTTTTTCCCGATCATGTTTCGATTTCTGGCGACCAATGCGGTCCAGGCTGGGTTCACGCCGACCTATTCCATCGTCAAGTGGACCGAGTTCATCTTCTTCCTGACCGTCTCCTTTGGCCTTGCGGCCCAACTCCCGTTGGCGATGAGTGCGGCCGCTGCGGCTGGCGTGGTTTCCTACGAGACGTTTCGAGACAAATGGCGCTGGGCAGTCATGGGAATTTTCGGATTCGGTGCCGTGTTCTCCCCCCCGGATCCGTTCACGCAGATCATGTGGGCCCTCCCACTGATCGGATTGTATGTGGTCAGCCTCGGCGTGACTCGGCTGGTCGTCTTGGCCCAGCAGGCCGGTGAGCACGTCCCGCTGAGGCGGGTGGCGATTGACCGATGGAACGTCCTTGCTGGCACGTTCGTGCTCGTCGGTGCGGGCGGCTACCTGTTCCTCCGTCGGGGAGGCCTTTCGGCCGTGAACGAAATTCTCCGGATGGTCGGCTCGAGTTACCGGGCGCCTCCTGCCGACCAACTCACGCTGTTCTCCCTCTCACCCACGGTGACCGCGGGTGTAATCGGGGTTGCACTGGGGGGACTCGCACTGGCCGTTGTCCTGTTCTACTACCGGATCAAGGCCCTCGAGGAGGTACAAGTTACCGAGGGCGTTGGGGGCGAGGCGGTTGGCGAACCGGCAGAAATCGATATCGGTGCACTCTCGACTGCGGGTGTGCGCGCGGCGCCGCCGGAAGCCTTTACAGAGTTGAGCGAAGCTGAGGCGCTACAATACGCTGAGGCGGCGATGGAGGCCGAGGAACCGGAACGGGCCCAGGCAATTCTCGACCGGTTCGATGAGGCCGAAGCCGCGGCCGAAGAAACTGCTGAGGACGAATCGGATCCGGTGGCATCGACTGCAGCCGGGATGATGGACGCGTTCACAGAGGAGGAGACCACCGAGGAGGACATCGGCGGCTACTACTACGATATTCAGTTCGTAATCGAGTCACTGACGTCGAAGGCGATGTGGCTGGTCGGCGTTTTCATGGTCGTCTTGGCAGGCACGTTCGTGGCGCTGTACTCTGGCGGTATCGGTGTCTTGAAGCAAACGTTCCTCACCCACATGCCGCCGGACCTCCGCCCGCAGGTCGACATTGTCACGTTACACCCCGTTGAGGCATTGATATTCGAGGTCAAATTCTCGACACTTCTGGCTGCCGTCTCGGTGGTCCCCCTGTTGCTGTATTGGGCCTGGCCTGCGCTCCGCGAACGGGGTCTCGTTGGGGGCGACCGACGGGTTCTGTTCGTCTGGGGTGGCACGTTAGTCCTCGCCTTGGTTGGGGGAAGTCTGGTTGGCTTTTTCTACATCGCACCGGCCATCATCTCATTCCTTGCCCAGGATGCGATCGCATCGCACATGGTCATCGCGTACCGAATCAATCACTTCGGCTGGCTCGTCGTGTTCACCACGATCGGGATTGGTATTCTTACCGAAATTCCGGTAACGATGCTCCTCTTCCATCGGGGTGGGTTGGTCTCCTACGAGACGATGCACCGCCGGTGGCGGCCGGTCGTCATCGGCTTGTTCGCCATCTCCGCGGTGGTTTCGCCTCGGGGCGTGTTCACAATGCTTCTCTTAGCGATTCCAGCGGCCTTGGCCTACGGCGTCGGGTTGGCCCTCCTCTGGGTGCTAACCATCAGAAGCCGACGGCGTCGTGGACGGGCACGGCCGGTTGGCTGAGCGACAGGGCTGTCGAACCCCTTATTTTCCGGCCGTGCCATCCGCGACTATGGGCATTGGGGACGTTGAGACCGCTACCGCTGGTGCCACCAGAGATGTTCACTACGTCGACGTTGGACTGTACGACGTGCCTGCATACGGCTCGGTATATATTCTCGATACCGAACGGCCAGCGATCGTGGATACCGGGACGGGGCGCAACCACGAGCTTGTTCTCGAGGCGATGGGGTCGCTCGGCATCGAACCGGCCGATATCGAGGTAATCGCGCCGACACACATTCACCTTGATCACGCGGGCGGAGCGGGTGTGCTTGCCGAGGCCTGTCCGAATGCGACTGTCCACATTCCCGAGCGGGGTGCATCCCATCTACTCGATCCCGAGATGCTCTGGGAAAGCACCAAGGAGGCTGTCGGCGATCGGTTCAAATATTATCGCGAACCCACGCCGATCGAACCGGATCGACTCGTGGAACTTGCCGATGGTGACGAGATTGATCTCGGTAATCACAGGCTAGAGGTCCACGATGCACCGGGACACGCCCCCCACCAAGCTGTCTTCTACGACCGCGAGTGCGATGGGGTTTTTGCAGCCGACGCGGCCGGCATTCACGTCCCGAACGCCCCGGATCAGGTATTTCCTACGTCACCACCACCCTCATTCGATCTCGAAGGCTGCCTCGCCGATGTCGAGATGCTCCAGGACCTCGACCCATCCGCTCTTTACTATGGCCACTTTGGCCCGTCGTCGGCAGACGGCTACCTGGCCCAGTTCGGGACAGTCCTCGAGGAGTGGGTCGATCTCGTCGCAGCAGCCGCAGCCGAGCACGACGCCCTCGAGGCGATCGTCGACGAGGCAATCGCGGCCTCCCCCCAATCGGAGGTCTGGATCGACCGTCAAGTCCGCGCAAAACTCACGATGGACGTCAAGGGTGTCCTTGGCTACCTGGACCGGACGGCCCCGACACGCGAGTGAACGCGTTTATGCCCACTCCGGGTACACTCCATTGTGGATGGAGGGATATCGGTGGCCGCAAGTGAACTGATCCTCTTGGTCGCTGGGCTAATCGCTATCGGCGTCCTCTCACAGTTGCTGGCCAACCGATTTCAGGTTCCAAGTATTATCTTCTATCTTGCTGCTGGGATCATCTTGGGCCCGGAAGTATTGGGCTACGTGACCACGGAGTCCTTCGGCAGCGCATTACCCGCGATTGTCGGGCTTTCGGTGGCCATCATCGTCTTCGAAGGCGCCTTCCACCTGAAATTCGATCGACTGCGGGAGGCACCCACTGCGACCCTTCGGCTCGTCACGGTCGGGGCGGGGATCGCCCTCGTCGGGACGTCGTTGGCTGTGCGATTCGCCCTGGGGACCTCGTGGGAACTCGCGGTACTCATCGGAGCCTTGCTCGTCGCCACAGGCCCCACGGTGATCACGCCAATCCTGGACGTCGTTCCGGTCAGGGATCGAGTCGCCGCGGCTCTGGAAACCGAGGGTATCGTCAACGACGTTTCGGCCGCAATCTTGGCCGTTGTCGTCTTCGAAGTTCTGAACCCGACTGCGACCAGTGCAGGTTTACTCGAGGACTTTGCCTCTCGCTTGGGTGTCGGCCTCCTCGTCGGCATGGGCGTCGCCGGGGCGGTCTATTACGTACTCAAATATATCGACCTCTCGAAGGGGAACGCTCCCAGAAATTCACGGCTACTCGTTCTCGCCGGCGCGTTGGTCGCCTTTGCGGTCGCAAACGCCATCAGAAGCGAAGCCGGTGTCGCTGCAGTTGCGGCGGCCGGCCTCCTTCTGGGCAATGCGGATGTGCCGTACGAAGAGGAAATAGAGAGCTTCAAGGGCGATATTACCCTGGTCGTTCTTTCGTTCGTCTTCATTGCTCTGGCTGCACTCCTCAATATAGATGTGCTGGTCGACCTGGGTCTTCCAGGACTCGTGGTGGTGTTCGTCGTTGCCCTCGTAGTCCGTCCCCTGCTTGTCTTCGTCTCGACATACGGCGGTCGGTTTACCGTCCGCGAGC
>CAZKGF010000146.1:0-5797 GCA_964552115.1 uncultured Halobacteriales archaeon | reverse complement strand
AGTCGTCGTGGTCGACCATGTAAAGCGTCCGGGCCGCGATATTCACCGCGTGATCACCGACTCGCTCGAGGTCACGCAGCACCAGAAGGAGTGCTGAGGCCTCCTCGTGCAACGCGTCGGCGTCACCGGCCGGATCGGCACTGGCCAGGTTGGCCACGATGTCGCGGGCGGCGGATTCACAGGTGGCATCGAGTCTGTCGTCTCGCTCGGCGATGGACCAACACGCCTCTGTGTCCTCGACCGCGTACGCTTCCAGGGCGGCCGCTACCATGTCACGAGCCTCGGTCCCGATCGACTCTGTGTCGACCGCCGTACCCGAAGGCGGAGACGGATCGTCCGGATCACCGGCAAGGTTGGTTGCGAGGTCGCCGATCCGTTCGAGATCCGTGGCGATCTTGAACGATGACGCGACGAATCGGAGATCGGTTGCCACGGGTTGTTGGAGGGCAAACAGTTCGATGCACTCGCGCTCGATATCCAGATACCACTCGTTGATCTCGCGATCCCCCTCGACGACGGTCGTCGCAAGTTCGGAGTCGCAATCGAGGCGTGCAGACAGGGCCGAATCGTACCGTTCGAGGACCAACTCCCCCATGAGAACAATCTCTTCTCTGAGTTCTTCGAGTTGGTCGGCGTATGATTCTCGCGGCATGGATTCACCCGAACTTGCCGGTGATGTAGTCCTCGACACGCTGGCTCTCCGGGTTCTCGAAGAGTTTGCCCGTCTCGTCGTACTCCACCAGGCGGCCGCCGGTGAGAAAGACCGCGGTCTGGTCAGAGATCCTCGCCGCCTGCTGCATGTTGTGCGTGACGATGACGACCGTATAGTCCTCGGCGAGTTCCTCGACCAAGTCCTCGATCTTCGACGTTGCAATCGGGTCGAGTGCACTCGCGGGTTCGTCCATCAAGATAACGTCGGGGTCGACCGCGAGACACCGGGCGATGCACAGCCGCTGTTGCTGTCCACCCGAGAGACCCAGTGCGTTGTCCTCCAGGCGATCTGCCACCTCGTCGTACAGCGCAGCCCGTTCGAGCACACGCTTTACCAGCGCCGCCTCCGCGTCGCTGTCGTCCCGGCCGAGAAACCGCGCGAGCATTCCCGTCTCGATGTCGCCGTGTTTCCGGGGGCCATACGAGACGTTCGCCCGGATCGACTTGGGAAAGGGATTGGGAGACTGGAAGACCATGCCGACGCGTTTGCGCAGTTCAACGAGATTTGTCTCCGGGTCGTAGATCTCCTGGCCGTCGAGCCGAACGCTTCCGTCCACCCGTGCGGCACGTATCCGGTCGTTCATCCGGTTGAGACACCGGAGGAAGGTGGACTTCCCGCAGCCGGATGGCCCGATCAGCGCCGTCACACTCTCTGCGGGGATCTCCATCGAGACGCCCTGCAGTGCCGCGTCCTCGCCGTACCACACGTCGAGATCCTCGACGGTCAACTTCGGCTCGCCGTCGAAGCGGTACTCCGTCCAAGATCGATTGGCCGATTCGGCCCCGTCGCCGATGGCTGGCGCCGCTGTGGTTTCGTGATCCGATTCGCCGTCCGTGTCGGTGATTGCGTTACTCATGGTCGAGTTTTCGTCTGAAGTATGTCCGCACGGTGATGCCTACCGCGTAGAACGTTAGCACGACGAGCAACAGGACGAGTGCCGACGCCCACCCCATCGACGGCGACCCGCTGACCCCCGCGGCGATGACGGCCCACACCTGGGTGGGCAGCGCAGCCGACGCCTCGAGAAGCGCGGGATTGACGACGAATGGCGGTTCGGTAACGAACTGGAAACTGCCCAGGATGTCGATTGACTCCGTGGAGTTGAGCGTCGATCCCAACACGAGAATCAGGGGCGCAGTCTCTCCCGCGATTCGGCCGACACCGAGGATCACGCCGGTAATGACCCCGGGAATCGCCGCCGGGAGGACGACGCTCCGGATCGTCCGCCACTTGCTGACGCCGAGCGCGGCGCTGGCGTCGCGGTACTCGTCGGGGACCGACTTGATCGCCTCGCGACTGGTGATCAACACGAGCGGCAGCAGCATGAAACCGAGCACGAGCATCCCGGATAGCAAAGACTCGTCGCCGCCAATGCGGGGGATCAGAAAGGCCGCCCCGAACAGTCCGAAGACGATACTCGGGGTACTCCAGAGGGCGTTCGTCGCTACCTCGACGAGAGCGGTAATCCGACCCTGTTCGGCGTACTCCGTCAGAAACACGGCCGCGCCCACCCCGAGCGGGACGGCAAATGTCGCCGCTCCGACCACCAGCCACATCGTTCCGACGACCGCCGGCATGATGCCGCCGGGATCGGGCGAGAGAGGCAGGTAGGCGGACATCGTCATCGGCCACGAAAGCGTGCCAGTGGTGGCGATCGTCAGGGGGCCGACGGAAAATGACGCCCCTGTCAGTCCAACGTGAGCGCCAAGTATGACGAAAAACCCCGCGGCTGCACCCAGACCGAGGGCGACCTCGCTGTTCAGTATCCGGGGAGAGTCAGCGCGTGTCGATCGCACACCGAGACCCGCCATCGTTGCGACGGCCAGCGAAGTGAACACGGATCCCAGGGCAACGACCGGGACGAGATCCACCGGGCCGATCGCAGGAAAAACACCGGCGACCGGTTGGAGAAGGACTGTACCAAGCAACACGCCGAGGCCACCGAACAGGCCGACGCGGACTACCTGGGCGTGACGGACACCACGATCTTCGAGGCTGCCGTCGCCGATGGCCAGGGCGAGAAACGCAGCGCCCGCCAACCCGCCGGCACAAATGACCCCGATCGCCACGAGTGGCAGGCTGGCCAGCGCCGCAAACGATCCGACGGCGGCGAGCGGGCCGGGCAGGGGGATCACGAGAAGGCTCCCGAGCACGACCACCATCCCCAGTCCAATGCCGACGGCGCGTTCGACGGCATTCAACGCCGAGTATTGGGTACCGACGCCTCTAATCGAGTCGTAGTGCCGGAGGAAGTACCAGGTTAGGAACAAGCCAACGGTGATAACCACTAGTGCACCGACACGCGGCTCTGGCACAAGCCTCGCCGCAGTATCGAGGACGATTTGCTCTCGGTTTTGTTGCACCGTGTACGTGAATGGGAGCGACACCGGCCGGCCCCTGACACCCACGATCGCGATCAGGATCATGAGCGATCCACCAACAGCGAGAGGAGACACCCTGACAAGTTGGCGGGCTGCAGGATGCCACCCCGGGTTCCCAGCGGGGCGACGTGCGACGTTCGCCGCGATAGCCACTAGCGGCAACAACAGCACCACCCCGGAGAGGGTCCCGATTTCGAACCCGTGGAAGGCGTACGTCAGCCCCTTTGACGTCACGAAAGCGACGATCGACAGCATGATCGCAACCATCACCATCGCGTTGAGGTAGACGACCAGGAACGCACCGTACTGCCGACCACGGGCGCCGTACCCGGCCCGTGCTTTGGCGCCACCCCACGCCGAGACAACCGACCCAAGAAGAACGAACAGCGGGATCACGACGTGGCCGGTGAAACTGCCGTCGATGTCGGCGCCCGGAGACCACGTCCAGCCCGGATCGATCACTCCGGACGCGACGACGAGTCCCAGCGTGCCCACAAGCGCCGCGACGGGGATCGCGGACCCGATGTCTTCCCGCGGGAGGACTGTGATCCCGAATAGAAGGATCCCGCCGAGAAGTCCGGATCCGTAGTAGGCGAGCGAGCCGCCGCCGAACGCGGTTCCGCCGAGGGCTGCCCCGAGGAGGAGACCGACAATTCCGAATGCCGCCCCCGCACCGAGTCCGGGTGTGGTCGCCGCATCGGTCGTGACGAGGTCGATCCGTGAAGCGACTCCGGCGGCGAGCACTACCGCCCCCTCCACCAGGAGGACCAGCCCGAGCACCGTCGCCAGGGTCACCGGCAAGACGGTGGCCACCACCGCAACCCCAGTCGTGCTGAGGACCAGCCCCAAGCCGATCCCCCGGACCCGCTCTCCGGTTGCAGTGAGCATACCCAGCGCAGCCAACACTCCCACGAACCCGACGCCGCCGACCACGACCACCACCAGATCGACCAGAATCGTCCGGAGAACGGAGCCCGAGGCATCCAGGGGGACGACCCGGGCCAGTGCGAGAATACCAAGCAGAAAGCTCACGATCGTGAGCGCCACGGTCGTGTCGAGGATCCGGTGGAATCGGGCAGATGCCCGCCCCACGAGCTCGGTGTCATGGGCGTACCCCTGGCTCATACCGTCTCGCCCATGTTGCGACGCATCCGTCGCTCGATGTACTGTGCGAGAATGCTCATGATCGAGACGATTGCAAACAACATTACGCCAGCGACGAACAGGACATCGACGGTCGTTCCCGAAGCGCTGCCGTAGGTCGTGGCGATCCGGCTCGTGAGGGTGACGCTCTGGTCGAAGACGTCGTACAGCGGCCGGGCGAAGGTCGTTCCTGAGGCCATTATCGCCGCGACGGCCATGGTCTCGCCGATGGCCCGGCCCAACCCGAGGATGATCGCCGCGGAGATACCGGACATGGCTGTGGGCACGGAGATACTCTTCATGGTCTGCCAGCGGGTTGCGCCCATCGCCATCGAGCCGTCGGTGAGCGTGTCCGGTACCGCCGACAGGGCGTCTTCGGCAACGGAGACCGTCGTCGGTAGGGCCATCACGCCGACGATCAGACCGGCGATGAGGAAGCTTGCCCCGGCGTCGAGGAATGCGTCTTGGACGAAGCTGTTCAACACGGCGAACCCGATGAACCCGTAGACGATGGAGGGGATGCCAGCGAGAATCTCGACTGCGGGTTTGATCACCTCGCGGACCCGCTGGCTAGCGATCTCGGCGATAAACAGCGCACCGAGAACTCCGAGCGGGGCAGATACCATACCGGCAATGAGCGTGACGATGACCGTCGCCCACGCAGCCGCGAGGAGGGAGAATCGGTTGTTGTTCGGATCCCAGCCCTTGGGAATCTCGCTCGTCGGAAGCACGGCGTCGAGCCAGAAAAACCACCGCGGTTCGCCAGTGGACTCGTGGAGCGGGATCGCGAGGAGTTGGGTGCCAAACCGGCTGATCGGTCCCCAAGCCCGCTCGAACAGGAAGAACGTGATGAACCCAAGGGTGACGACGGTCCCGGCAGTGGCAACGACGGTCAACAGTTTTGCCGTCCGAGCCTGGTAGCGCTGCCAGCCCAGGGCGACCAGCGCAACGGCACTGAGCAATGGATAGGCAGTCAACTGATTGACGGACAGGAACGTGACGACGACGCCGAGCAGCGAGGCGAGCAGCGCCACGCTGAAAATGGCCTCTGCGAACGTGGGATCCGGTCCGAGCAGGACGCGCTTCGTCCGCCCACAGGCGGCCAGCGTGCGAGCAGGCAGTCTTCCGAGGAATCTGGCTATGGCGCCCGGTAGCCCCACGAACGTGGTAACTACACGGCCGGTGAGGCTACCAACCCACGCGAGGATCGCGGCGATTCGACTCATGAGTCGTTCGTCACTCGTTCGTTCTGAAGGTGTCTGGCGATCATGACGTGGATAGACTACGACGACGCAATCTCACGTTTCGGCCGGCGGGGCTACGCCTGCGGGTCGGGCAGTTTCTCGAGTTCCTCTTCTTGCCGGGTCGCCGAGAGGGTGAAGTAGTTGTTCGGCGCGACGAAGGTATCCTGGCCGAAGTCGTGAAGGATCATTCGCAGGACTGCGGCCTCCTTCTCACTCGTGCCCTGCCAGGTGTAGACGTGAAGGTCACGAGAGAGTGGATATTCAGTCGCGTCGAGGCCGTTATCGTCGGCCTGGTACGCGTAGGTCGTTCCATCCCA
>CAZKGF010000145.1:0-5814 GCA_964552115.1 uncultured Halobacteriales archaeon | reverse complement strand
TACGGTATTCAGTCGTCCAGGACCGGCCTGTTCGCGCACGTACACAATCTCTACCAAGAGGATCAGGCCGATGGCTGCGACGAACAGCACCGTTTCGAAGCCTGGATTGTGCACCGATCGGTCACTTCCCGCTGTATCGACGGGTGAGGAGTCGGAACGGCGAAGGACCAACCAGCCGAGCGCACCGACCGAACCCAGCAGGACCACACCAGCCATGGCGAACTGACTCGCAACCACGACTGCCACGACGGCGCCACAGCCGACCAACAACGGCCGTGGCAATCGGGGGAGTGCGTGTCGCGCGAGATACGGGAGAAAGACGAGTAAAAACCCACCGTGAACCAATATTAATGGACCGAGAGGAGATCGATCCGGAAGGAACCCGATCGCCCGCCCGGTCGCCGGACCGAACCAAAACGGTGCTGCCCACACAAAGCCCAGCGCAAGCACCGCGCCTGCAATCGCCAGTGCCATCAGAAATCGAACGACCTCTGCACCCAACCCAGAGTCCCCTCCGTTGGTCGGCCGGGACAAAGCCGGGACGAGCGAGGTTGGCGATGCGTCCCCAAAGTACAGTCCCAGCGCCGTCAGTCCAGCAACACTCGGAAACGACCACGTGTTCGTGACGGCAAGTAGCCCACCGATTGGTGGGATGCATCCGAAGATGAGCAACTGGCGTCGGCGCACGTTTGCAGCGGAAGTCTGGGTGTAGGCGAACACAAGCCCGGCGGTCAACAAGAGAAACGGTGTACTCATCATATGGGCGTGGAGGTCGCCATTGAGCCATGCGAACAGCGGAAATTCGTTGATCGTACCGGGAATGACCCGACTCGCCGTCCAATAATCGAATTCAGCCAGGCCCGTCGCAAGCTCACTCAGTTCTCGGCCGAACAGACCGATCTCCGCGGCCAGTCCGGATGGCAGCAACGCGAGAATCAGATTGACTGGCGTGACGAGATTGCTCGCAAGTCCAACGAAGAAAGCCCCCAACGCACCACCGAGGCGCGGCGGGGCGTCACCCGCCCGCGCGAGTCCAGCACTCAGTCCATACGCTGTCGTGACGAGCGTGGCGTAAAACGCAGCCAGCGCGAGATTGTAAGCGATAGCAGGCGGCGTGGCAGTCAGCCGGGTCAGTTGTGCCGCGAGCATATGCCCACCGTAGTAATACGAGACAGCCTCACCGGCGAACCACATGTCCTCCGGCGGCAGTGCGCCAGTTCGGAGGAGCGAGCGAAGCAAGCCGAAATCCAGGAACTTTTCGCCGCCTGCACCATAGATTCCTGGATCGAACAGTCGAACGATTACCAGCAGCGCGAACGCCCCGCAAAAAACCGCCACCACCGGGCGAACCCCAGGGGGGAAAAGCGGACTGCCGAACGGCCGCGGTTCAACCCAGACAGCAACACCGAGTAAGACGACGACACTGAGCCATGCAGCGAGCGGGAACGAGACGTGGCCGACCCAAAAGTTGACCAACCAGAGGATGGCAAGCCCAAGCGGCAAGCCAAGTGCGGCGGTCGCAGCATCATCTGACCAGGGCACGATCCGCCGCGCAATCGGCCAGCCACACCGCAGTACGGCAAGGAACGTCGCCGCCCACAGCACGACAAGGAGAAGTGCACCGGCTCCATCGAGAAGACCCACCATTATCGTCTCACGCGCTGGGCCAACTGAAGACTCTTGTGAACACTCGGACCCGTTCCCACCGTTCCACTGGACGGATCAGCGCTCCCGTTCCAATATCTGCTCGACGTAATAGTCCTGGAGGGATGACCCAGACTCCCAATCGAGTGACCCACGCATTTCGTCCGCGACGATGGACCCGTCGAACATGATGGTCACTCGATCCAACCAGGGCTCGAAGTCGGTGATGTTGTGCGTCGATACCAGAATCGTATTGCCCGCCGCATTGAAGTCAGCCAGAAACTCGAGGACGCTGGCCGTAGACACGTCGTCGAGGGCCCCGAGCGGTTCGTCCAATAGCAGAACATCGGGCCGCTTCAGAACGGCGAGCGCCAGATCGAGTTTTCTGGCAAATCCCCCCGAGAGATCACCGGCCAATCGGTGTCGAGCGGGCCCGAGTCGGAGCCCATCGAGCACCTGTTCTCGCCAGGTCGACTCGACCGGACCAACCATACTCGCGAACACATCGAGGTTCTCTGCGACGGTGAGATCGGGGTAGAAATTCGGTCGCTGGAATCCACACCCAACGCTAACGGCTGTGCGAGATACCTGTCCCATCGTCGGCTGGACTAATCCCACCAATAAGCGGACGATCGTCGTCTTCCCGGAGCCGTTTGGACCGACGAGGGCGTGGTACTGCCCGCCGCCGATTGTCACCGATACGTCGTCGACCCCGACGACGTCGCCGTATCGTTTGGTGACGGACTCGAGGACGAGTTCAGACACGTCAGACCGACCTCCGGTACTGCACGGCGACCAGTTTTAAGACACCCAACGCGCCGATCGTAACGATGCCAAAAAGCACCAACCAGTCGGCGAACAACCCCAAACTGACGTCTTTCAACATGGTACTCCGGCCAATGATCATCGAATAATGGACCGGAACGTGTCGAACAATAGCGGCCCTGATCGGCGAGAAGTATCCAACCGGATATGCCAGTCCAGAGAAGGCCAGGAAGCCGAATAGCAAAACTACGTTGCAGATTCGTCCGACGGTTCGAAATCGGCTCAGGACCATTACCGACATACTGATCGAGGCGAGGAAGACGAACGTCCCCAGGTAGGCGAGGAGACTCCCGATGGCAATCGCGTCGATGGCGAAGTCGAACAGCGTCGCGACGCCTTGGAACACGACGATCGGGATCAACAGCAGGAACGTAAAGTAGACGAGTTTGGCGAGGAGGACAGCCTCGAGAGAGGACTCGACGCGAAGCCGATCGAGGACGTTCGCTTCTGCAGCCAAATTGTAGGGCACGTACGTGAAGGCGAATAACATAACCATTCCCATCAGAAAGACGGGCAGTAGGTATTCAGACAAGCTATTGGACGTCCCGACCACTACCCGGTCCACCGTGACGTCTGCGGGCAAAAACCGATCCAGATAAAAGGCCATCACGTTCCGGATCGCTTTCGATGCCTCTGTGAAGGGGACGATACTGCCGTCGACGTAGAGGACGAATTGGGCGTTCGACTTGTCAGGATCAGTAATATCGGGCGGCACCTGGACGATGGCGTAGACCTCCTCACGGCGGAGACGGTCGGTTGCTTCGGCAGTCGATGGAGCGATTTCGGGGTCCGAAAACAACGTCACCGCTCCCTTCACGATAGTCAGATCGTCTTGGTCGACCGTCTCGTCCTGTGGGGAGACCGCAACGGGAGCGTCCCGCGGAATCACGTGTTGGAAGGCGACGCTCGTGGCCGCAAACATGGCGGGCACCAACAGAAGAATGAACACGAGCGAGAGGACACGGTGGCGGCTCCAGTGAACCTCCTTTTTGAGTAGGGATCGGATGGACATTTCTGACCTCGTGCGGTGGATGACAACCCGGGTGCCGAGCTTTTTCGATTGCCACGCCCGTCTCGACGAACCGGCACCGGGGTGGGTCGGGAACGATGTCGAGGGTACCGGCAGTGGCGCCCAGGTCAGATAAATAGGTTCCGCAGACGACGTGCTGACCCACCGCCGATTGGCAACCCTTTTGGGGGATTCCCCAAACTGTCGTAGTATGGACTGGCCCCACGATCCCGATGGGGAAGCGGGCAGCGAGGGTCGGCGCAAGTACGGCCACGCAATCCTCGCGAAGAAGGTGGACGAAAGCGAAGATTTCCCGCTGGCCATCGCTGACTACCTCGACGACTTTGGTGACCATCCCGTGCGGATCGACTACGAGACGGTAATCAGCGTCCGGGAAGCCCTGGAACACGTCTCCGACGACGCCGTTTTCGAGGACTTTCCCGCCTTTCATTCCGCGGCTGGAGCGGCCCTTCGCGACGGTGGGCACTGGCCCTATCGACTCGATCACGCTTGAGACGTTGTCTCGAATTGGCAGAATACGTGTTCGGACCCATCAGCCCCGCATCATCGGTCATATTCTGGGTGGGTAGCAATCTCTCGAAGGGCGATACCAAAGACCCAAACCCACCCATGACGAACCGCCGCCCGTCGTGACTAACACGCAGTTGACCCACGTCCAGATAGATAATTACGGGCCCTGGACGGTCACGCCCGAACCGAGACGCGAGGTGGACCTCCAGACGCTACAGTCCCGCCTGTACGCAGACTTGTCACAACTGTTTGGGAACCGAGATGGCTACGTCTTCTTCTCCCGCTTCGACAACATGATCGCTGTCTCGAACGGGATCGGAATGGACGATCACGCCTTGATCCAGGAGTCCGTTGCCAACCGGTATCCGGTGACCATGAGTTTGGCTGTCGCCACGGCCGACTCGCCAGCCGACGCGTTGGGAACGGCGACAGAACTACTGCAAGAGGCAGGGAGTGCGCAGGATGCCCAACGGCGTGAGATCCTACGCGGTAGTACGCTCGCGGACGCTGAGCGAACTCGGGAAGACGTCCAAATTGCCCATTTCGACGTGAACAACGCAACCGAACACTACACGGATCAACTCAACGAGTTTGATTCGTTCATCGAAATCGAACAGGGGTACGCCGAACTCATGCGATACATGCGGGAAGCCCACGACTCGCTGTCGTTTTTCGTGGGTGGAGACAACGTCATTGCGGTGTGCCCGGGGATCGACGTACCAGCGTATCAGGACGCGATCGACCACGTCCGTGAGGCCGTCGAGGTGGACCTCAAGGTCGGCGTCGCGCGTGGACGGACAGCAGCAGCAGCCGGGATGGACGCAAAATATGCGCTCGAACAATGCCGAGATACCGGTGCAGACGTCCAATTCGACCGCTGATCAGACCGGTCACCAAAGTACGCAGCCAGCGACCATAAGGGTGGTGTAGGTACCTTTTTTGCCGCCGTGTGCCAATCCATAGCACATGAACGCTGACGTACCGGTGCGGGAGGTCGTCGATCGGGAATACCTTGGCGTCAGCGAATCCGATTCGTTACTCGATACCGCAGAACTCCTCCTCGAACGAGAGGCTGCAGTCGCACTGGTACTCCGAGGGACTGAACCGGTCGGCGTTGTGTCCGAACGTGATATCCTCGGCTACATCGTCAATGGAGCCGATCCGGGAGCAGCGACAGCAGGCGATGCCATGTCACAGGCAGGCCCCGTCATCGACCCGGACGAACCACTTCCACGGGCGATCGATCGGGTGTCAGCTGACTCGAAACGTCACGTGATCGTCCGATCCAACGGCGACGACGATCCGCTCGGATTGCTCACCGAACACGATTTACTCGCCTCCACGATATACGATGCGAGTGCTGACTCGAGCCCAGAGGCGCCGAGTGGGTCAGGGACTGCCAGGCAGTCAGCTAACGCCGAGGCCCCCGCGTACGAAGAACAAGGAATCTGCGAACGGTGTGGGACACTCGCTCACGAACTCGCAGTGCACAACGGGGAGTTACTGTGCACCGACTGTCGAGCCATGTGAATGGACAGGAACTTGTGTGATCAGATCGGTAGGACCGCGTAGTCGGCGATGGAAATCACAGTCCCTGACACCGACGCTGCCGACGTTCTCGTCGATCTCTGGGTTGCGCTGGCCGAGGAACAACGGACTGCCGGGTCCCACCTACTCGCCAGAGCAAACACCCCAGTCATCCGTGAAGCGATCGTCAGGCACATACTCAGTGATTCGATTTTCGTCGCACGAGGAGAGGAGATCATCGGCTTCGTGATGTTCACACGGGAACAACCAACCTTCGA
>CAZKGF010000144.1:0-5840 GCA_964552115.1 uncultured Halobacteriales archaeon | reverse complement strand
CTGGCCGCGGCCGTCGCCGACGCCGGCGCGGCCGGGACGCTGCTCAACCACTCCGAGCGCCGGCTCAAGCTGGCCGACGTCGACGACGGCGTCGCGCGGGCCGAGGAGGCCGACCTCGACACGGTCGTCTGCGGGAACACGCCGGCGCAGGTCGCCGCAGCGGCGGCCCTGGGGCCCGACGCGGTCGCGGTGGAACCGCCCGCGCTCATCGGGACGGGGACGCCGGTCAGCAAGGCCGACCCGGACGTGGTCCGGGATGCCGTCGAGGCGGTAGCGGCCGTCGACGAGGGCGTTGACGTGTTCTGCGGCGCCGGCATCTCCACCGGCGAGGACGTCGTCGCCGCCCGGGAGCTCGGCGCGGACGGCGTCCTGCTCGCGAGCGGCGTGGCGAAGGCCGACGACCCGCGTGCGGCGCTCGAGGGGCTCGTCGCGCCGCTTTGACGGCCCAGTAGGCGAGCGGGCCGCTCCGCGTCGGTCGAAATCCGATTCTGGGAGGGCCTACCTGGCGAGTCCGTCGGTCCCGTCGCCGACGCTGCTCGGCGTCGGGCGAAAACCGCCCGGAAGACGGGCGCATCGACCGTCTTCACGGTCGCCGGTAGCGCCACGTCGTCCCACCCACGTCCGTGGCACCTGCCTCCCCGGCTACCGACGCTACGCCACCTACCCGTACCACGCCGGGGAGGGCGTCGAAGGCGTCCCGGATGGCCCCGTCCCACCACGCCTCGATCGAGGGGTACCCGGCCGCGTGGTCGGGATAGACGGCGGTACCGATCTCCACCTCGCTCGCCTCGCCGCGCCGGTAGAGGAACCCGAAGGCAGCCCGGGCGGCCTCCCGTTCGTCAGGGGCGAGCTCTAAGGACTCCAGCGCGTGCTTGACGTCGCCGTAGACGGGATGGACGCGGGAGAGGACACGCCGGCCGTCAGTGTCCGGTTCGCCGGCTTCAGGCAGCCCCCTGCAGCGCCAGGGCTCACCGTCCTCCGTCGGGGCTTCGACGCCGGGGAGGGAGGCGAGCGGCCCACGGACGACCTCGACCCACCACTCCGCCGGGGTCTCGCGGCCGGCCGGCGCCTCGCTGAAGACCGCCTCCTGGATCTCGGCCTCCGTCACGGCCCCCCAGTACCGGAGGAGGGCGAAGACGTGCCTGACGGCGTCGGCCTCGGCGGGGCCGACGTCGAGGCCGTCCAGCGCCGCCTCGACCGCCTGGGTGGTGTCGACGCGTTCGTCGACCGCACCGGTCGCCGAGGCGACCAGGACCCGGCGCCCGCTTTCAGTCCGTTCGTAGCGCCCGTCGCCGCGCTCCGTGACGAGCCCGTTGTCCTCGAGTTCCGCGAGACGCTCGCGGAGGACCGCCGGGGTGACGCCCAGGTCGTCGGCGAGGTCCGCCGCTTCGAGGGTACGCGTCCCGAGCAGTGCGAGTGTCCGACGGTCGCGTTCGTTGAGCTTCACCGTGAGGAGGTAGGACCGCGAGCGTGTTCAAGCTGTGGCCCTCGCGGTCCGAGCGGCGGGTCGGGGACGGGGCTCGGCTTCCTCGGAACTGAAGGCCGGCGGACCGCTATCGGCACCCCGGTGGTGGTCGATGGTTCCTCCCCCGTTCTCGTGGTCGAACCGTTCTCGAACGTCGGTGCGACGCAGCCACCGGCCACAGAGATACCTGTACCTCGGAACGCCGGCTGGGGCAGTTCGCCCGATGACAGAGGGCCGTCAGGAATGATCGAAGCGGGGAAACGGCCGTAATGGCGAAATAAACCGTGTATAGCCCGGATAACGAAGTCACGTGCTCCCTACCGACCTACAAATGGGCATTCACAGCCGCATAAAATCGGCTTACCTCTCCTTAGGACATGCTGTCTCGAACAACCGGTTTTCCGACTACAAGTGGCTCCTGGAGCAGGAAGTGAACACGTGGTCCAATTGGGTCCCTCAGCCACTCCATGAACGGATTCAGCTCTGGCAGCACGGGTTCACCAGCCCATGTGGAAAACTGTACGACTTCGACACGCACGACCCGTCGAGCTATCTTAGTGAATTGCAACGATACCGATTCTACAAGTCGCTGAACGGCAATTTCAGATACCAGATAGATGACAAACTGACCCAACACTGGATGCTGTCCGATCATCCCGATTACCGGCCCCAAGCATTCGGGTTCCTCGATCGAGGATACGTCCATGGACTCGCCGGTACGACGTTCGATGGTTACCCCACTCCCGTGGCTGAGTGGATTCCAGAGGTGCTACAACGACGGTCGAAGCTCGTTCTGAAAGAGCTCCGAGGGCAGGGCGGTAAACAGGTTCACGTCTGCGAATTCGATGATGGGTATTATCTCGATTCTGAACGGCAATCGGAGGAGGACCTGACCGATTCTGTGGCGGGGCTGAACGGCTATATCGTGACCGAGTACGTCCATCAACACGATTACGCCGATGCGCTATACCCTCGATCGGCAAATACCGTCCGTCTCCTCACGATCTGGGACGAGGAAGGGGGGGAACTCCTCACACCGATGGCCATCCACCGGATTGGGACCGAGAAGTCCAGCCCGGTCGACAACTGGTCGTCGGGGGGACTTTCGGCAGAGATTGACCTCGATACCGGTCATCTCGCGCAAGCTGTCCAATTTCCGTTTTCAGGAGAGGTAAATTGGTATTCTACTCACCCGGATACCGGTTCACGAATCGAGGGGGTGAGCGTACCGAACTGGAACGAGGTTCGATCGACAATCGAACAACTGGCGCTGAAAAACACCCACATCCCTGCCCTCGGTTGGGACGTCATAGTAAATCGGGTCGGCGAACCAGTCGTAATCGAGGCGAACACCGGAACTGATATCGACCTCCTCCAGGTCCACCGTCCTCTCCTCACCGACTCCCAGGTGAGCCGACTTGTCGCCCGTCACCTCCCGGGTGTCGAGCCCACGGACTGATTCGACGAGGCGGTCAAAGCGTGTACCAAGACCGGTCCGAGATCAGGCGAGTCACGCGATCCGATGGTGTCCTACGTATGGCCAGCGAACTATGGGAGAGAATTGGCCCAGGTGCAGCGAGAACGTCTGACATATACCTCGGGGTGTCGTTGGTCGAAATGGCCGCTCCTAGATGAGAACTATGGGGACCGTGTATGACCGACGGCTATCTGTTTACTGACCCGGTCGCGCAATCGATGCCCGTTCGATTGGCGTCCCCCCACTATCGAACTGTCGGCTTGTAGTTACGCCCGAAGAGAGGGTCTCCCTAATCAATCTCTTAATCAGGTGAGGATCGTCGCGGCGAAAGTACTCGAATCGGGGGTTCCCCACACATGAGGTCACGATGTCGTAGCAGGTGCGAGCAGCCGACGGGGGCTCTTCGAACGGTGTTTTATCCCGAAATATACTGAGTAGATGTGAGAGTTCGCCGTACGCGTTGTGGCACGCAACCCCGGTTTCGTAGTCCGAATCGATTCGCTCGGGTTCGCCGTTCGCCCGGAGCCAGTAGTAGTAGGGAAAATCGGCACCCGCGCGGACGGCCTCGGGCATCGACTGCCAGATTCGCGGGTTCACTTCCAAGAATTTC
The DNA here is from genome assembly GCA_964552115.1 of uncultured Halobacteriales archaeon. Lineage (GTDB taxonomy): Archaea > Halobacteriota > Halobacteria > Halobacteriales > Haloarculaceae > CAZKGF01. The sequence continues at coordinate 2,288 of CAZKGF010000144.1, read as the reverse complement.
CACTCACCAGTTTCCTCGTCCTGGAGGAACTCGATACAGGCGAACCCGTGCCAATCGAGATGGCTCAGGAGGTCGTGTGCGACCTCTTCCACCGTCTGAGAGAACACCGACCTTCGATAGACCCCACCCCCTCCGACCCATGAGTTCTGACGGAGTTGTTCGTGCTGGTAGGTCGCCAGCGGCTCCCCGTGGCTCCAGATTGAACAGTGAAGGATCTTCTTACGCTGGGGAACGTACTGTTGAACTATCGGATCGTGTTCCATCTCCTCTCGGACCGCAGGTACCTCCGGGGACTCGCCAGACGGAATGAACCGAATTCTCTTTTTCTCGGTGATGGAATCAGAGGCCGCCGAATCGAGGTAATCGGGAGTCAGTAGGTTGTAACGTGATTTGATGACGACATCGCGGTTCCATTCGTCGACATCGGTGAGAAGACAGGTCTCAGCCACCGGAACTCCGGCCCGCCCCGCTTCCTTCGCGAGCTGATATCTATCGTGGACCCGCTGGAGGGTTTCGAGGTCCGGGGTCACCAGTGAGACGTGGTCTTCGAATTCGTCCGCGTACTTCGCAAGGAGATAGGTATCGCACTCCCTGACCGGTACGATGGAAGCCACGTCTTCGCGGGTGGCGATAGACAACAGTTCGTCTTTGTACGACGGAAGATCGATTGGTGACGAAGAAAGCTTGACCTGTTCGGAACAGTATCGTGACGAGAAGAGTGGCATTTGGTCGTACTCTGAGGCTACTATCGGACGGACACCTTTCTCGCTGATCGATCTGACACAAGCATAGGCCTTGAGCTTGTCCCCGGCCGGAATCAGCAAACTGTCCTCCATCGAACTAAATAACGAATAATGGTGGCATAGTAATTCGGGCGCTACGTCCTGAGGAGCTAATAGCCTCCTATTTAGGTCGCTCAAGTGCGACCGGGATCCACTTTCGAGCAGCTCGGTCGACCGCCCCCCGCGAGCAATTAGAGAAATTCACGGGTTTTGGTTGATTCCAAAGGATCGATATGGTTCGACGGGAGTCCCTGTACGAAAGCGCGGTTTCCAGTCGTCGCGCCTTCTCAAACTGAGGGGTATAGCGGGAACTTGACGCGTGACGGAGATAACCTGGGATTGGGGAGCACAGCAGATGGGGCTAGAGCGAGGCCCTTCACTGACCCGTCAAATTCAGGCAACGGGTTTGACTGCCGTCAGCATCTAGGACGAACATGACCAACGAATGTGCCAAGTGCGGAGCGACGGTCTCGGACCAGTACTGGCGCGTTTTCGCGTTCGATGGCGAGTTGCGAGGGTGTTTACACTGTGAATCGAAGACTGGCCAGCACCAGCCGAGCAACTCTGGCAGTAACTCGGCCCCGGCATCCGGTTAACTGTAGCAGAGGGGGCGGCCCCTGCGTTTCGCTAACGGTCCATCGGTGAGACCCCTTCTCAGGAAGCCCACGAACGATGGACTATTTTGCTACTTCTTCGTCTACCGGTAGCGGACTGGCCACGCGTTCACAACAATACAATGGATATTGTTCGATTCCCGACCAACCCCGTCACGGTTGGTAGTACGCCAAGATACGTGACGTTCCTCTGAAAGGGTGGGATTCCCTCTCGTCCACGGAGAGCCGCCAGGGCTCTCTGCTCTTCCGGACACCACGTAATTAACGCAGTGGTTGCCGGTCTGTTCGAGGTGCGATTTCGATATCCTCTGACGCACCGGCATTGACGCTACGTTCGTCGATGGAGAACATCACCTGACCGTTATAGCGGGGTGTGTCGGTACTCGGTTCAAAGAGTCTCGCCAATCCATCTGGCTACGGCAATCGCTAGCCGGCTCTCGAGCCATTCCCGTCCGTCATCGTGAATGCGTCAGAGACGTGTCGACAGGACGGCAGGCCAGAGAATCCCGGACGTGGCTCGCTACGGTAGGCAGTAGCCGATCAATGTCACCTTGTGTCGAAAGACACGCACGAGTATCCAGCAGGGCAGTTCCCGCAACTCGGAACGAGAAGCCCTGCGCATACTCCCTCGCCTATCGGCCCGGTTCCCGTCGTCCATCGGTCGGACGGGTATCCGGAACGCGCTGAGGGTTAGATCCCGTGGAAATATACGCCTGAACGCTACCGGAAGTCCTCGAGCGTCGCCTGGACGTAGCGCGACGGGCGCCGTGCAGGCGTGGACGGCGAAGGAGCCTGGCCGGCCGAGCCCCCCTCGGCGGTCGAGAGTGCCTCCGGGCCGTCCCACCCCGCGAGGTTCGACTGGTCGTGGTCGGCGAAGGAGAGGTTCGAGACG
>CAZKGF010000143.1:531-5848 GCA_964552115.1 uncultured Halobacteriales archaeon | reverse complement strand
CAAAACTTGCGATCGATGCGAGGCCAACCTCGTACTCGGTATCACTCGAACGAGAGATGATCAGTGCCGTCACTGGTTCGCCACCGGCTTGTCCGAGTGGCGTGACGTGGTTTGCAAACACTGCAGACGCGTGATAGAGAAGCGCTCGAAATACGGTAATTTCGATATCATGTGTGCTCAGCACCTGCCAAAGCGCGAGTCCCCAGCACAGATTCCAACAGACCAAGAGGACGGCGACGATCGCGACCAGGAGCAGGTCTGCGCGACCGATCGCTGCGAAGACAGCAGAGGCGTCGACGAACCAGAAGATAACGGCGAACGCGAGCGCGGCGACGCCGAACCCGATGAGGGTTCGTTTGAGAACTGCTGGTTCCACATGTGGGACTCCGGACAGGCCTTGAATCAATCCACCGGATCACGAATAGCTCGCGCGGACGAACACGTCCGGGCCCTTATCACGGGACATCTCGAAGGCCCCGCCATGAAGCTGGTCCCTGATACGAGCGTCGTCGTCGACGGCCGCCTTTCTGAGCGGATCGACGAAGGCGATTACGCCGGTGCGACTATCCTCGTCCCCGAGGCGGTCGTCGGCGAGCTGGAGGCCCAGGCCAACGATGGCCGGGAAATCGGCTGGGAAGGGTTGTCGGAACTGCAGCGATTGGTCGATTTCGATACCGAGGGTGTCGTCGATGTGCAGTACGTTGGTCGGCGTCCGGACGCGATCGAAAAGCGGGACGCGGGTGAGGGAGAGGTTGATGCGCTCATCCGTGATCTCGCCGCCGACCGCGACGCAACACTCGTGACGAGCGACGATGTGCAAGCTGAGGTTGCCCGGGCAAAGGGGCTCGCCGTCGAATACGTGGAACCACGAGGACGTGCTGTCGACCGTCTTGCGTTGCAGGAATTTTTCGATGACTCGACCATGAGTGTCCACCTCAAGGTCGGCACGAGACCGATGGCCAAGCGCGGGAGTATCGGCGAAATGCAGTTCGAGGAGATCGGGGAGACTGAGCTCACTGAAGCCGATCTCAAGGAATACGCGGCGGATGTCGAAGAGGGAGCCAGAGATAGCCCGGACGGGTTTGTGGAACTCGACGAACCCGGGATGACGATCGTCCAGTTCCGGACCTATCGGATCGCGATTGCCAGACCTCCATTCAGTGACGCACTCGAAATCACCGCCGTTCGTCCCATCGTCAAGACGGATTTAGAGGACTACGAGTACGCGGACGATTTACGCGATCGCCTTCTCGAACGCCAGCGTGGAGTTCTCATTGCTGGCGCACCAGGTGCAGGCAAATCTACATTTGCCCAAGCCGTTGCCGAGTTCCTTGCCGATGCAGACTTTGCCGTCAAGACAATGGAAAAGCCCCGGGACCTCCAGGTCGGCCCGCACATTACACAGTATACAGCCTTGGGTGGGGAGATGGCGAAGACCGCAGATTCACTGTTGATGGTGCGGCCGGATTATACCATCTACGACGAGGTCCGCAAGACGGAGGACTTTGAGGTGTTCGCGGACATGCGGCTGGCTGGCGTCGGGATGGTCGGCGTCGTACACGCAACCAGAGCCATTGACGCACTGCAACGGCTCATCGGGCGTGTCGAACTCGGACTCATCCCGCAAGTGGTCGATACCGTCGTCTATATCGAAGCCGGGGAAATCCACACGGTGTACGACATTACGACCGAGGTCAAAGTCCCCGAAGGATTGATGGAACAGGATCTCGCTCGGCCAGTAATACTGGTCCGTGACTTCGAGACCGGAAAACCGGCGTACGAAATCTATACGTTCAACCGCCAGGTCGTGACGGTTCCGCTGGAAGACGGGGAAGAGGCACCCGAATCCGGCGTCCAAGGGCTCGCCAGACAGGAAGTAGCCCGAGAGATTCAGTCGATCGCCCAGGGCGATGTCGACGTCGAACTGCAGGGTGGAAACAGGGCCATCGTTTGGGTCCAAGAGTCCGATATATCCCAGGTGATCGGTAAAGGTGGCGGGCGGATCTCCGAGGTCGAGAACCGCTTGGGAATCGATATTGATGTGCGGACGTTTGCCGAGCGGCCAAACGACCATGGGGGAGGTGGGGCGATTCCGGCGGGGGGGCCACCGGCGTCAGGGGAAGTCGTCACACCGGAGGTCACGGGTCGCCACGTCGTCATTCCGATGGAAGGGCATGCGGGTGAGACGGTGGAAATTCAGGCCGACGGGGAGTATCTGTTCACCGCGACTGTCTCTCGAGGCGGTGAGATTCAGGTTTCGCGTGGATCCGCCATCGCAGAGGAGCTAGAATCGGCGATCGATCACGGCAAACGGATCACCGTCGTTCCGTCCTGACCTGATGTCGGAAGCGTTGGAGATCCGGGACTATCGGCCCGCGGATGAACCGGCGGTCTGGGCACTGCATAAAGCCGCCTCGACAGCCGTCGAGGCGTTCGTGGATCCCGTTGGGATCGGCAGCGGGGTTCCGACTGATCCGAGTGTTCACGCAGCCGAGTCACGCCGCCTCGTTCGCGATGGGGTTGTTCTGGTCGGCGAGATCGGAGATCCGTCAGTGATTGTCGGCTCTGGCGCACTCGACTTGGCTGATGGGGAGTCGGTCGAACTTACACGCATGCGAGTCCACCCAGATCACTGGCGACAGGGGTTCGGGCAACGACTGCTCGATGAACTGGAGCGCCGTGCCATCGACCATGGTGTTTATTCGATCGAGTTGGAAACACTCTCGCGACAATCGGCCGCACGGGCATTGTACGAGAGCAACGAGTACGTCGAGGTCGACACGGATGACGTCGGCCCGTTCGAGATCGTCACCTACCGCAAATCCCTCACGACCGAGTAATTAGTCTGTTACCGCCGGGCCCAATCGGCAACCGATCCAGTGAGATTCAGTCAGAAACAGCGGCCTCAGCTTCTGTGGCGTCGTCGACAATTTCGTACAGGTTCTGGCGGGCATCGGCGAAGTAGACGTCTTCCTCGATGACGCCGACTTCGTCCAGACGTTCCAGGGCATAGCGGACTGTCCGAGCAGAGAGCATCGACTCTTCGACGATCCCCTTCTGAGTGAGTGGGCCGTTGTATTCGAGGACTTTGTAGACGAGCTTTGCGCTCGGCGGCAGATCTTCGATTCCCTCGCCCTCGGATTCAGTCATCGGATCGGGCGAGGGGCGCTGGCTGTATAAAGATTGAGGGACGGCCCGGCGGTTGGCTCGTTCTCGGGCTTGGAGAGCAGGTATCGACTCGCCAGCCTCGGCCAGTCCGGCCACTTCCGACACCGAAACTCCGGGCAAGCCGACCGTTGGGCTATACAGTCTGACGGGGGTCTGCCCGAGACGACGGGACCAGCCGCAGTTAGGTCAAGTGGCTCTTTGACTCTCACAAATCCTTAATCGATTCAGTGCAGTAATTCGTTCCATCACGTGAAACGGATATTCAGTACCCTCATCTTGCACGCTACAGTGCAACATGCTACCGCCCGATGGAGCCGAACGAACCGGTTCGTTCAGCTCGCCTCGACTGGAGTTTCCCGATTTCAGTTGGAGGGGCTATCGCTGCATCGAGAGTTAACACAGCCTAGATTACTATATTCAGGGCGGGTGACTAAGGAGAGCCGATCCCCCTTCGTCGGATCACCCGGATCGAGCCCGTAACCCCCGTTATGTCCAACCCTCTCCCAAATTGGCCCACCGTCACAAGTGACCTTCGCACCCGTCTTGTCGGGTACATCTCGCACCGGTTCCGCATCGATACCCGGGCGCTGGCCGTGTTTCGGATGGCGCTTGGACTTCTCGTCTTGGCCGACCTCGCTCTCCGGTCGCGTAGTCTCGGGGCATTTTATACAGATTTCGGCGTTCTCCCCCGATCCGCACTGCTCTCACAGGCCAACCCGCTACATTGGTCTATACACCTGGCCTCGGGTGATATTTGGATTCAGGCCCTCTTATTCCTGATTGCGGGCGTATTTGCTGTCGCACTGACGATCGGGTACAGAACATCGATAGCGACGGTGGGGACGTGGCTACTGTTGGTCTCGATTCACAACCGAATGGGGGATGTCCTCAATGGCGGCGATTTCTTACTTCGACTATTGCTTTTCTGGGCGATCTTCCTCCCGCTTGGGGCCCGCTGGGCGATCGATAGCTATCACGCAGCCGACGAAGACACGCGAAAACATGTGACGAGCGTCGCTTCGGCGGCGCTGTTGGCACAGGTCGTACTCGTCTACGCGACGAATGCAGCGTTCAAGCTGTCCGGGAACGTCTGGCTTGACGGGGACGGGCTGGAGTACGTATTCAGCCTCGGCCAGTTTACCGTGTTCTTTGGTGACTACTTGGCTGCGTATCCAGCGCTCCTGCAGGCACTCTCCCACGTCTGGTTACTCCTCATCATCCTCTCGTTCCTGCTCATAGTTCTCCCGGGGATCTGGCGGACTGGCTTCGTCGCTCTCTTCGTGCTTGCACATATCGGGATGGCGCTGACGATGCGTCTCGACCTCTTCCCGCTCATCTCGATTGCCTCTCTGGTTCCGTTTGTGCCTGCTGTATTCTGGGACCGGACCGTCTCCTGGTTCACCCGGTTCAAGTCGGTGGAGACTGGGCGTCGGTGGATCGCAGCGGGAGCCGGGTTCGTGCCTGACGGCACTGTTTCGGACGTTCCGTCCGCCTTATCTCGGGTGAAAGCAGGTCTCACCACTCTCATTCCCGTTTGTTTTCTGGTGTTGGTCGTGCTCTGGAATGTACAGTTCCTCGGCTACTCAGAAGTGGCCGGTCACGATGTGGTGCCAGAGCAAGCCGAACCGGTGATCGACATCACCCGGACAGATCAGTACTGGAATATGTTTGCCCCCAATCCACTCTCGACCGATGGGTGGATTGTTACGCCAGGTCTGCTCGAAAACGGGACTCGGATCGACGTTTTCCATGGCGGGACGGTCCGGTGGGACCGACCACCGGACATTTCCGAAACCTATCCGACCGCACGGTGGCGGAAATACCTCGTTGGCCTGTGGCGGGACGACACGGCGGATCGACGGTATTTCGCCGACTATCTGTGTCGAGACTGGAACAGTGGGCACGACACAGCGCTCGAAAACGTGTCGGTGTTCTTTATGGAACAGCCCACGCGGATCGACGGCCATCGCGAACCGATCACCCGGGTGCAGCTCGCAGCAGTCCAGTGCACGAGATGAGGGCTGTCCGAACCGAGTGTCCCTTGCTGTACACGCATCGGGCCGGGGACAGGCCCAACTGTCCGATCATCCCTACCTGATCCGGGCTGTCGGCCAGACAGGTTCCCGGTGTGATTGGCACCCAGTACCCT
>CAZKGF010000143.1:0-521 GCA_964552115.1 uncultured Halobacteriales archaeon | reverse complement strand
ACACCGAGGAGCTCGGGCTCGAGAACGTCGGTCTCGAACCGATGGATTCGGGGGGACTCGGACCCGTGTAGACTGGCTGTTATTCGTCCCATTGACCAGAGTCGTTCCACCGAAACGACTAGCTTTTAGGGGAAGCTCTCCGATCCGCACGCATGGCTACAGGGACCGGTGACGGGATGTCCTCGCACATGCGTGGGGTCACCGTGACGACTGTCTCGACCGTCGCCGGAATACTCGCCGGGGTTGTGACGGCGATGGTCGCCACTGGGCCGAAGGATACGATCGGCCTGTCCATCGCGGTGGCTGCAATACTTGGACAACTGCCCCTGCTGTATCTCATGGGCGTTGACGTTCGGGATTTCTCCACGAAGGACAACATCTACGTCGCGTTCATGACGTTCGTCTTTTGGTTCATCACGTGGGCGATCTTGCTTACCACGAACGCGCTTCAGTAGGTGGATCATGGCTGAGGATTCCATCGCAGTCGTCGATCTCGACAGGTGTCAGCCCGACCGGTGTAA
>CAZKGF010000142.1:0-5854 GCA_964552115.1 uncultured Halobacteriales archaeon | reverse complement strand
CCGCTGCGGTGGCGTGAAGCGGAATGCGCTTACCGATTCCCGGGTCCGTCTGGACCCCGTGGCCACCGCGCTCGCGGTGAACATACACCGCGTAGCCGTGTTCTTCAACGATAAACTGGGCGCGCTCGTCAGTGATGTCGGCCAGTTCTTCCACTTTCGACCGCGCCATGCGGTATTCTTCTCTCCGGTTTCTGGTGTAGGCTCCAAGATTCAGAAACTGGAGGCCCAGTAGATACGTGTCCTCTTCCTTTATCACGTACTCTTGGTCGTGGAGCGTCGTCAGATGACGGTGCACAGTACTTCTCGCAAGCCCCAGATGGTCTGCGAGTTCGGAAATCCTCGCTCCATCGAGTTCGTGGAGTGCTTCTACGATGCCGAACACCGTTTTTGCGGTCTGAACTCTTCCCCTGCGGTTTGTACCCATACACCGTGGATGAATTGCCCGCCTCTTCAATGTTCCGCATACTCGGACACCTTGAGCATTAAGTGGCCAACATTATAGGAATCAGGCATCTGGCGATACACTGACCGTAAAAACATTGCATCGCTCTGGAGCAACAGGCGGACAGATATCGAGACGCTTCCAGCGGAACGGAATTCGCGTGGTGGCATGGAAGAATGAACCGTTCTCTACCCATACGACGGCTAAGAGATTCCGCATAACTACGGAAAACTTTAGGCAATCAAGACCAGACCCCCGACCACGACATCGTCGGACGAGGATGGTGTGCGTCTACGCAGTACCTTGTCCCATTCTTAATAGCCCTGCAAGGTTTTCGGGTAAGCCACGGGAGCGTACGGGTTCGAGGTCCGGACATTGACCACGGCCGGCTCGTCGGCAGTGAGGGCACGGCGGAGTGCAGGCCTGACGGAATCTGGCTCAGTAACAACTTCACCATGCGCCCCGAAATCTGCTGCTAGCTCGTGAAACGGAGTCTCTGGCAGCTCTGTTCCGATCGGGGCTTCTTCTCCGCCGACCGATCCCCACGCACCGTTGTTGGCAATCACACACGTTACCGGAAGATCATTTCGGATTGCCGTCTCGATTTCCATAACGTTGTATCCGAAGGAGCCGTCCCCAGTCAATAACACGACTTCGTCCTGGGGGGCGGCTAACTGCACCGCAAGGGCTGTCGGGAGTCCGTATCCGATGCACGCAAATGGCCCCTTAAGCCGGAGCCACCGACCTGGCTGTTCTGCACTTATAGCGAACTTTCCCCATTTCCCGATATTGCCACCATCGAAGATAACCCGCGTTGAGTCGTCAATGATAGCTGCCAACTCGTTAGCGAGCCGACCGGGGTGGACAGGCACGTCGTCGGCCACCAGTGCATCCTCGTACTGGGCCCGGAAATCCTCTGAGGCTGTTCGCAACGTCTCCACCCACGCGATAGGTCGCTCCCATTCGTGGGCTCCAGCTGCCTCGCAGAACTGCGCGAGTGCGGATCGTGCGTCAGCCACAATCCCGATATCAGGAGTTACGTTCTTTCCAACGCGCTCGGGCGTGTTGTGGACTTGGACGATCGTCGCGGTAGAAGAATCAGGCAGCATTGGCGGCTCACCATAGTCCATCCGCCAGTCGAGGGCGACGGCGAGCAACACTACACAGTCGGCGTCACGAATCCGTCGTGCTGCTCCGTTCAGTCTGAAGATCGGCGAACCGAAGCAAAGGTCGTGGGAGTCTGCCACCATCCCACGAGACTCCTCGTGGGTGAACACTGGAACCTGAGTGCGCTCAATGAACGTCCGAAGGTAGTCCCCGGAGTCAGTGAACCAGGCACCACCGCCAGTAACGATAATCGGCCGCTCGGCGGCCTGTAGTGCAGCCACTGCCTTATCGAAGGCCTCCTTTTCTCCCGCTTGCGCCGGTGCGCCAAGATCCGTGGTCCCGCTAGGCACTCGGAACGTCCACTCCCCAGCGGGACGCTCGGTTGAGAGCACGTCCCGCGGGAGGCTCACATGAGCGTGTCCTCGTGGCGTCGTCCCAGCCAATCGAAGCGCCTCTCTGGTATACTCCACTAGGCGGTCGGGAGTATCGGCCTGCCTAGCCCATTTGGCCACCTCATCAACCATTGCCACCTGGTCGACCTCTTGGAGGGCGCCCTGCCCCTCAGCTTTGAGTTCATACTGGCCGCTCAGCGATACCAGTGGGTAGCCAGCCTCATGGGCCTGAGTGAAGGCACTAAAAGCGTTCGTATGGCCCGGCCCAGCCGTGACGAGACATACTCCGGGTTCACGAGTCAGCACACTCCAGGCCGCTGCCATGAAACCTGCGTTCGCCTCGTGTCTGGTATCGAGTACGTCAATGCCGAGGTGCTCACAACCCTCCAGTACAGGTGAGATATGGCCACCGGTGAGTGTGAAAACCACTTCGACGCCCGCCTCGTTGAGGGCGCGTGCGACTGCCATGCCGCCGTCGATGGAACGATCATTCATGGACTGGCGTTCCTCGGTACTATCGCAGGTACCGTCAGTTTACCCCTTAAATCCACAGGGTGCTAGCGCGACGGGAAAGCGACAGACCGTCTCACCGTTACGGAATGCGTCTCGTCCAGTGCCTGTTCCACTCAGCGGCTGCACGCCGTGTACCGGCAGATCACTGCCCGTTCGGCAGCAATCACGGCTGTGTACGAGCCCGGTCGTCCTCAGGTGGCGTCACGCCAGGAAAGTGCCCGTTCCACGTCGTGTGCGATATGTCCCCCGCGTGTCCGGGCCTCGTCAAGGTACGCTTGGAGGTCCGAACGGATGTCGGGGTGGGCGCAGTTTCGGACGAGTTGATCCGCGCGTTCGGCGGGGGAACAGCCCCTGAGATCTGCGATCCCCTGCTCGGTCACGATAACGTCGATGTCGTGTTCGGTGTGGTCCACATGGGGGACCATCGGAATGATCCGTGAGAGTGTCCCGTCGGCTGTCGTTGACGGGAGGACGACTACCGTCGTTAACGCATTGTGATTGAAATCCCCGCTTCCCCCAAGCCCGTTCACGATGCGCGTCCCCTCAATGTGGGTCGAATTCACATGCCCGTAGAGATCGACTTCGAGTGCGCTGTTCACGGCCATCACCCCGAACCGGCGGATCAGCTCGGGGTTGTTCGAAATATCGGCCGGCCGCAGTACGATGCTCTCGGCGTATTGTTCGATATTGTCGAACAACTGGGCTTGGCCCTCCGTGGACAGTGCAAGCGAGGCGGCACTCGCACTCGAGAGCACGCCCGCATCAATCATGTCTAGAAGGCCGTCCTGAATAACCTCCCCGAAGTACACGAACTGTCGGTCATCTACGTCAACGTCGGAAAGCACACTCATCATCGCATTGCCAAGGCTTCCGACGCCGAACTGGAGGTGAATCGACTCTGCGAAGACAGCTGACCGCATGACCTCCTCACGCAGGAAGTCGGCAAAGTTCGACGCGATGGTGATCTCATCGTCGGTCGGCTCGCGGAATGAGTACGGTGAGTCAGCCCGGTCGGTCCGGACGACCGCCTCAAGCTTGGCCGGGTCAAACCGGACGCGTGGTGATCCTATCCGGTCGCCAGCCGCATCGAGTGGAATGGATGCGCGGTTCGGCGGCGTCCCCGGTCGGTAGATATCGTGGACCTGCTGCAGGCCGAGCGGTTGAGCAGTGTTGACCTCCACGATGAGCCGGTCAGCGGCCTCGACGAACGCGGGCGTATGCCCGATCGACGTCGAAGGAATGAGCCAGTCGTTCCCGACGGCGATCGCTTCGATGAGGGCGACTCCACTGTCGACGAAGGTCCCATACTGGACTCGATCGGCCGTCTCGGACACATGGTAGTCCTGGAATGCGACGGACCCTCCGTTGATGGCATCGCGGCTGGCGGCGGTCGCCTGATAGGGGTACCGGCGCTCGATGGCGTCGGCGTCGACGAGCGCGGTGTCGATCTCGTCGCCGACACTCCCGCCGCTGACGACCGTCAGCGCGCGGTCGCGGTCGCTGGCTGCCAGCGCCAACGGGACCGCCTTCGGGTACCCCACGCTGCCGAAACCGCTCACTAACAGCTCCGCGTCGTCCGAGAGGCTGGTGGCTGCATCACTGGGGCTGACCATAGGGAGGTCACCGTTGACGCGCATCGACACGGATTCGTCCGATGTCATTCGAGATCCTCCGGCTGGGTCCCGACTCCCTCGGGCCAGCCCGGGGGACGTTCAGCACTCGGGCGCGCCACCGCGCGTTTGAGCACCATCGGCGTCCGCTCGAGTGATAACACTAGGTCATCGTCTTGATTGTACGCGCGCACCTCGGTCGTGACAATCCCGACATGGTCGCGCGAGTCACTTTCCCGCTTTGCGACGACCTCACTCTCGACGAAGAGCGTATCGCCGTGGAACACGGGGGCGTGGTGGCGGACATCGTCGTACCCGAGATTGGCCGTCGCGTTCATCGAAACATCGATGACACTCATGCCGACCGCGAGCGCGATCACCACCAGCCCGTTGACGAGTCGTTCCTCGAACTCCGTGTTGGCCGCATACGCCGCGTTGAAGTGCATCGGGTTGAGGTTCATGGTCACGTTCGTTACCCAGACGTTGTCAGTCTCCGTGACCGTCTTTCCGAACGGATGCTTGTAGATATCGCCCTCTTCGAAATCCTCGTAGTACCGGCCGTGCCACCCTTCGACGAGCCGCTTGCGTGGTTGGTCTGTCATAGTGACTCCGTCAGTACGACCGGGGGAGCTCCAGAACGTTCTCACCGATGTAGTTGAGGACCAGTTGCTGCGTGATCGGTACGAGTCGCGTCAACCGGGCTTCCCTGAAGTACCGCTCGACGTCGTACTCGCGCGCGATGCCGAACCCACCGTGTGTCTGCACGGCGGCATCGGCAGCTTGAAAACACGCGTTGGCAGCAAGATACTTCGCGATGTTGGCGCGGGCGCCGACTGCTTTGGTGTTTTCGTCCTCCCCGGTGGCGGCTGCATCATACACGACGTGCTTTGCCGCCTGCACCTGCGCGTACGCATCGGCTAGTGGATGCTGTATCGCTTGGTTCTGTCCGATCGGCCGGCCGAACACTTCCCGCTCGTTCGCGTACGCGACGCCTGTTTCCAAGGCGAGTTCGCCCAGCCCGATGCACTCGGCGGCAATGACGAGTCGCTCCTCGTTGAGACCATCCAACATCTGATAAAATCCGTCGCCCTCTTCGCCGATGACGGCGTCTACGGGTACTCGCAGGTCATCGAACCACATCTCGTAGGAGTGGACGAAGTTACTCGCAGTCTTAGGGATCTGACTGATTTCGAGTGCTCCCTGACTCATCGCGTCGTCGAGGTCGACGAGGAACATCGTCAGCCCGTCGGTCCGCGTGTCGACGCCGTCCTTCGGCGTGGTGCGGGCCATGAGAACCAAGTAATCGCTGACGTCGACGCGGGAGGTCCAGATCTTCTGGCCATTGATTACGTATTCCTCACCGTCGCGTTCAGCGCTGGTTTTGAGCGAGGTTGAGTCCGAGCCGGCGTTGGGTTCAGTCAATGCGAACGCCTGGATCGAGCATTCGCCCGCGGCGACCGCCGGTAAAATCTCCTCTTTCGTAGTCTCGCTCCCGTACTTGACGAGTGGGACAGAGTTGTAAATGCCGCCGTGGATGGCTTGCGCCGCACTGAATCCGCCGCCGTTGGCCGCAATTTCGTTCATCATCACGACGACTTCGGCCGTCGACATCCCGACACCGCCGTGCTCCTCGGGGATTAAAACCCCAAACCAGCCGCCGTCGGCCAGCGCATCGACGAATTCTTGTGGGTACTCGCCAGCCTGGTCTTGCATACGCCAGTATTCGCTGTCGAAGTCAGCGCAGATGTCGCGAATCGACTCACGGATCATGCGCTGTTGCTCTGACAGCT
>CAZKGF010000141.1:0-5862 GCA_964552115.1 uncultured Halobacteriales archaeon | reverse complement strand
GCCATCGAGACGCGAAGGCACTCATGCACGAAGAGCGATTCGAGGTCGTCGACGTCGATCCATTCGGGACACCCATGCCTTATGCAGACGCAGCCATCCACGCCACTGATTCGCTGTTGTGTGTGACGGCCACAGATACGGCCCCCCTGTGTGGGGCCCACTTCGACAGTGGGGTCCGGAGTTACTGGTCGGTCCCCCGAAATACAGAGTACCACGCCGAGGTTGGCGTTCGGGTGTTACTCTCGGCCCTGGTCCGAACAGCCGCCCGGTACGACCGAGCGGCAGTCCCCGTGGCCACCCACGCAACCCGACACTACGTCCGGACCTATCTCAGACTCGAAGACGGTGCGACCGCCGCAAACGAACAAATCGCCCAACTGGGGTATGTCCATCACTGTGAACACTGTCTCCGTCGAGAAATCGAAGAGGGGTTGGTTGCGCATCCACCCCCCACCTGTCCGAACTGTGATGAGGCTATCCAGACAGCTGGCCCACTCTGGCTTGGCTCGACCGCAGAGCGAGCGTTTCTCGAGACAGTTCTCGAGCACGTCGACGATTCAATGGGAACGGCAGCTAACGTTCGGACACTCATCGAAACCCTCGGGGCCGAACTACCAATACCGACTCACTACGACCAACATCGGCTGTGTAAACGGTGGGGGCGTTCAGCACTCGGAATGGACGAGTTCCTCGACCGACTCCGGGACGCAGGATACGAGGCGAGTCGTACGCACTACGGCGGTACGACGTTCAAAACGCCCGCGGGCGTCGAAGCGATTCGTGAAGCAACCCGTGATCCGATTAGCCCCGCGTGACAGAGCGGAGATACTGGAGGGCAGAAACAACGCCATAGTAGACTGGTCGGAGGAAGTAATTGGCCATGGCAACCAGTCCGAGAACCCCGCCAAGGGCTTGCAATTCCCCGGCCGTTGCCCCGAGAAAAAACAGGGTTATGACCCCGGCGACCAGTGGCGACAACCAACTTACCCCGAAATAGTAGCCAATCGGCCACCTGGCAATCGGGCCAAGTGCCGCCAATTCCCGCCGGGCCCCGTAGAGTCCGACGATCAGGATGGTCAGGACACCAACAGTGAGAGGCGACGCCCCGATACCGAGTGCTCCGGCGACTATCAGCAGGCCACTAGCGCCGAGAAGGACGGCGGATAGGCGTAACGCCTCATCCAGCCAAGCCATCATTATTCACGGGATCGGACGGCGGTGCCTAAGTGCTTTCGAGCGCCGCCGGCTATTTGGGTGTCTCGGCCGCTACGTCGAACGTGACACCCAGCACAGCCACCGATCTCGGGAGGGAACTGGTGGCCGCGGTTCGGCGTGCGCAGCTGTCGTTCCTCGCCGCGGCCCTCGCCTATTACGCATTCGTCTCGATCATCCCACTGGCACTTGTCGGCGTTGCTACCGCTACAGTCCTCGGTGGAGATGCACTCGCATCAGCACTGGTCAATTCGGTGCAAGACTCCTTATCCCCGGAGGGAGCAGCAATCGTGGAGAGTGCGTTGGTAAGCTCCACCGGTCGGACAGAAGCGACAATCGTCGGACTCGCAACGCTCTCGTGGAGCGGGCTCCGAGTGTTTCGTGGACTCAATACAGCCTTCGGCCGCGTGTACGGCACCTCCGAAGAACAGTCGCTCCGGGACACCCTGGCCAAAAGTCTGTTGGCAGCAGTCGCCCTGAGTTTGGCCGTTGCCACGACGATCGCACTCGCCAGCCTCATCCCACTCGCCGGTGTTCCGTGGACCGGTGTCGCCGGGGCCTTTGGCATCGCCGTGGTATTGACGGTCCTGTTGTTCCCCCTGTTTTACCTGTTTCCCGCTGTCGACCTAACCCCCCATGAAGCCCTCCCTGGCACGGTCCTCGCGGGGATCGGGTGGAGTCTCCTCGGAGCGGGGTTCGGACTGTATGCCGAGTTCGCCACGTCGTTCCAGTTGTACGGCATCATCGGCGGCGTGTTGCTGTTTGCCACGTGGCTTTACGTCGGAGGAATGATCGTCCTCCTGGGTGCGACGCTCAACGCGGTCCTCGCCGATCGGCAGCTACAACAGGGGTCCCCCCCAGGTGACGAACAGTTGGCGCCCATGAGCGACACGGACGAAGCCACGGAGTCGCCGTCAGACGTCGAGGGACTCGACGTCGAAACCGCGGACCCCGAAGAGATCGAACGGCTCAGACGGGAGCTCGAGCGGTTCGAAGATGAGATTGAAGAGCGGACCGTCCACCGTGATGAGCTCGAATCGGACCTCCGGAAGTACGTGCGACGCCGCGTTCGTCGGGGTCATGCCCGGGGCTGGGGCCCGTATCTCGTCTTGCTGTACGGCACGGCAATGACGCTCGGTGCGTTTGTCTACCTGAACGGTATTTGGGCTATTTTGGCGATGGTTGTCGTGTGGCTCTCGACGCTGGGTCTGTACGCCCTGATGGTTATCATGGGCCTCACGTGGAGTGCCATTGGCCTCCCGAGTCGGCTCCTCGACCGTCTCAAAGACCTCCGGCCGTGAGCCTCGTATTACCTGAATACCGGCGCTACAACCCTACCCTCAAGAGCGAGCGAGTAAGGTGGGGAGCACGTTACTCCTCGAGTTCCTGTAACAGCTGTTCGGGATCGCCCCCGTCAGAGACGAGTTGGCTATACCGCGCCTCGCTCACCTCGACCGTTCGGGTCTGGCCCGGATAGACGACCTCCATCTGTACGGTCCCGTGGGGTGAATTACGTCGGTGAAACGTCGCCAGGGTCGTGAACACGTACCACAAGGCGATTACGCCGCCAACGAAGTACACAATCGTTGTTTCGAACGTGAGGCCAGCCCCGCCAGCCGTCCACTGGTGTGGATACGCCTCCCAAAACAGCCCGACCGCCACGACGGTGAGGGCAGCACCGACCAGAACACCGACGCGTTCTCGTCGACTCGCCGGGAGGACGACCACTACTCCCAGAAGCATTGCCGGAATGCCGAGCCCGGCGAGCGTCCCCGCAAACTGTTTGGCTTCGGTCCCCGCACCCGCGGCCGCGGTCGCAATGAATACTATCGCCACGAGGAGTGCAAGCGCCCCGGCAGCCAGGAGCGTACATCCGGCGAGGACCGAGCGTGGATCACGGCCCTTGAGCCGGTTCCGGTCGTAAGCCTCTCCCAGACTGGGCATGCGTACTGCAGGCTTGTAGGCCGCTGTACATAATGCCCCGTCAGACGATCGGCTGACGTTCCGTCAGAGATTTCAAAACTCGCCAAGCCGCGCCTGACCACCTGAATCAGCGACGTACGCTTGGGCCGTCGCCAGCGCGTCGGTGAGCGTCTCCCGCTGGGAGGGATCGTACAGTGTCGCTGCGGGATGGACACAAACCAAGACCCGTCGGGATTCACCGCCCAGGGCTGCCATCAGGACCGTTCCGGACTCTGCAGTCACACCAACCTGCCTGTCGAGAAGATGTTCTGCGGGGACTTTCCCCAGTGTCACGATCAAATCCGGATCGACCGCGTCGATCTCCGTTTCCAGATACGAGCGACAGTGTGCCAGTTCCTCGGCATGGGGATCCCGATTGTCCGGCGGGCGACATCTGATACAGTTCGTAATCCGGACAGTCGATCGGTCGACGCCTACCTCGTCGAGCGTCGCATCGAGAATCTCCCCGCTCCGTCCAACGAAGGGTTCCCCGCGAGCGTCCTCCTCGGCACCTGGCCCCTCCCCGACGAACAACAGGTCTGCATCCATTGGTCCCACCCCGTTGACGATCCGGGAGCGGGAGGTGACCAGTTCGGGACAACGCTCACACTCGGTCACCGGAAGGCTGGCGGTATCGTTCATGTGCCCGACTGACGCGGGTGGTGGAAGTACATTACTCCTCGGACAGTCCCGACGATTGCCACCGTCGGCGTGCCGCGTCACCCGCTCGAGCAACCATCCGGGCGACGCGCAACGGTTCCGGCCGGCCGCCGGTCGGGGTAAACGCCCGAACGATCTCGGCAGGATCCTCGTCCTCGAGGCCGATAGAGCGAACATAGACGGTCTCGTCGTTCACGGATATCTGGCGCCTGTCGGGTTGTGACCGATACCGTTCCAGTCGTACGGACGCATCCTCGCCAAAGGCCTCTCGAATGGCGGCGTCCAAACCAGGACTCGTATCGAAACTGATCGACAGAACGGGTCGACCGGTCCGCGCTGCAATCGTCTGGAGGTCTAGCACATTGAACCAGGCGGGGGCGATTCCAGCGATAAAGATGTACTGGACGTCCTCACGGGAAAGGTGGGAAACAAGATCGAGAACAGCAGATGTTGCGTCGGTGCCGCCCACAGAACACGTGGCAAACGTGCACCCGTCGACGACCCGGGACCGTCGGACGACGACACCGGCCAGCGTACTCCGGGTATGTTCAAACGACTCGGCGACACCGAGGGCCCGGACCCCCGCCTTCACGTCTTCTCTTTGATGTCTTCGAGTCGGTCGAGCAACTCGTCGTTGGAAGCCGTGAATTCATATTCCACGTCACCGTCGTGGGTGTTCTCCGCTGCGTTGACGCCATCCTCGTCGTCAAAGTCGGTGTCGTACTCCTGGTTGTCTTGTTCCGACTCGTCGTAGCTCCCGAACCCCATATGTGATTCTATACACCCTTCTGACGGATAAATGACTCGGGATGCGAGCAGTACCCACGGGATGGTCTGACAGCCGCCGAGTGCGCAAATCGGGCAGCTCGGACGGCCACTTTTATACAGATCACCAAACGGCGGCGGATTTGTGGGATATTTTTATAAAGGGTCATGGTTTGAATTGACATGGAGCGGTGATCCAATGGCACGCGAGACCGAAAAGCGCAACTTCGCACTTCGAACAGGCAACGGCGACGAAACGAGCGTCTTCTCAGGCGGGACGCCGAGACAAGCGGCACTCAAAGCGGCGCGACGTCTCGATCCAGCTGGTTCCGAGGATTCGGCCGATCCGGAACCGATCCGACTCCGCGAGAAGGGGACGAACAAAGTTCACATCTACGAGGCGTGGGCGTGGACCGAGGAGGCACCCGACGATAGTCCGAACTGGATGCCAGGTGAAATCACAAAGGGCAACGTCTCGAAAGAGGGAGTCGAACACCTCGAAGAGATCTGACCCGCCAACTGTTTCTCGGGACAATACCCCCCGATCATCGACTGAGTTCGCGCCCACGGTGGGTTCAAGTGGACAGCTCACAGACCCATCACCGCGCGGCTCTCACCCGGCTGGACCGACCGCAGACCGCGGGGAATGATCGGCCGGTCTCCGGCCGCGCCACACGATTTTCCGGACGATGTGTGTCCCAGAGAGCCTACGCGCTCTCCCGACCGGCACGCCGTGAAACCCCATACCGCACCGGGGATCGTTCGACGGCCTTAAACCACCAGTCGGCCTCGGATGTGTTGCGAAGCAGGGCGGGATCACACGGTCGAACACCGATCCCGTCACGGCCGGAGTTGGATCGACGAGATCCACCCCGACGATCGACCAACAGCGGTTGGATGTCGGCGGGGCTGATCCGACGCCCTTAAGGGTGGACGACCACTCCGTCCGGACTGCGAAGGCGACTCGAGGTTCGCCCCGAGTCGTGTCGGACCTTGCCGGTCTCTCGAAGGGTTTATGCCCTGGACCGGTCTACATTTAGGTCCCGAAGGACATGAGGATTCCACCCCTGCGGTCCGCCGTATAGATGGGATCTGATGTTAGCCCTGGTAGTTCGGTGACACCCGGTCGGTCGGGTGTCTCGAATCATCGATAGCACACACCGTTCATTCGGTGTGTCCCGCCTAACCCCCCCGCGTTTTCGCGGGGTTACATTCCGGTTGATCCTGCCGGAGGCCATTGCTATCGGAGTCCGATTTAGCCAT
>CAZKGF010000140.1:0-5929 GCA_964552115.1 uncultured Halobacteriales archaeon | reverse complement strand
GGCGTGAGATCGTGTTCGAAGAACTTGGGAAGTCCCTGGACGACACCAATGAGATTCGCCACTTCCGTCCCATCTTCTGTGGTATAGGCATCTGCACTGGTGAAGCGGACCGTCGTCGTCAAATACCGGTACAGCCAGTTGTGTGCGTCGACGGCGACGACGGCACCCTCGAGGGAGTCCCACTCGACAGCCTCGATGGCGGCCAAGTCTCGCAAGGCTGCGTTGCCCATATCACCTCCAGATCCGAGGTGTACGTCAATCCCCCGCCTGCTTTCTCACGTGAACAACATTCTTCACTGCGGCTGTGCTACCGGCAGTCCGATGAGTGCAACGGGAGGCTGGTTGTCGGGCTTCAAACGACCTGAATACGTCGGAGAAAACCGCTGCGTCCCTTGTACAGCCGTGAACCTGGCGATTGCGGCGGTGATAACTGTCCTAATCGGCCTGGGTATAACGCGTGTCAGTGGACTTACAGTGGGTGTAGGTGTCGCCGCAGCCGTGGCGCTGGTGTTTCTGGTGGCCATTTATCTACGAGGCTACCTCTTGCCAGGAACCCCTGAACTGACGAAGCGATATCTTCCACAGTGGATTCTCGCGTGGTTTGGCAAGACAGCGACCGATCACGTCGAGATCGAAGCGGACGACGAATTCGATCCCGAGGCGGCTCTCGTCGAAATTGGTGTTTTAGAAGAGTGTCGGGATCGCCCCGATCTCTGTATGACCGATGAGTTTCGCGACGCGTGGAACCAGGCGATCGCCGACGTGGACGAAACGGCAGATCGGGACCGCCTGCTTTCCGTCATGAACGTCGAATCAGGAGAAGTAACGCTGCACAACTTCGGTGACGCGTTCCGGGCCCGGTTGGATGGAGTCATGGTGGGAAGCTGGGAATCCGAACCCGCCTACCTGGCCGATTTGGCGGGTGCAGCACTCCTCGAGGAGCGCCATCCCGATTGGGAAAACCTGGCAGTCCTCGAACGAAGCCGCCTGATCCGGGGATTGCGGTTGTTCATCGACCGCTGCCCGGGCTGTGGGGGCTCCCCCGAATTCGGGATGGGCACCGTCGAGTCCTGCTGTTCCGCCCAGGAGGTCGCTGCGGTTACGTGTCAGGACTGTGGGGCCAGGCTGTTCGAGTCAGTCCAATTGTGATGCTATCTCGAGTACGGATGGCGGACCGGCCTCGATTTTCTTGGTGACAAACGCTTCTTCCGCATCTGAGAGCTCGCGCTCCACGAAATTCTTCATCCCTATCTGGAACGCGGTGGAATCGGGCGGTGGTCTGGCGAGAACGAGTTCTGCCACGCCAGTCGACTCTTCGGTGTATCCGAAACCAGCACGGTAGGCTGCCCAATATGCGTAGGGATTATTCACCGCGATACGGACTGACTCATAGTTTCGATCGAGAACTCGGTCGCCGACGTATCTGAGAAGCGTGGATCCGACGCCTTCACCGCGCCGGTCAGCACGGACTGTAATGTAGCGAATCCGGCAGACTGCCTCGTTCGTACGGTCTGCATCGAACGCTGCGGCTGCAACGATCCGGTCGTTTTCCCGAGCGACGGCCTTGCCGGTGTGAGTCATGACGAACTTCCCTGCATATGCGAACTTCCGGTGGTCGAGATCGACCGTAACGTCATCACCGGCCCACCCCAGGACCGTCAGTTGCATGCCGGGACGTGGGCGGGCTGGGCAAAAAACGCCATCGACGTCCAGTTATCCCGCACCGACAGTAGCTCGGTTCGTGGGACGCGATGCCGACATCTTCGATCGGTTCTCTCGGGTATACGAATATCTTGCACCCCCGGTCGATCACGAACGAGTCGACCGCGCCCTTGCGCACTGTGACGGACGGATCGAACGGATTGCCGACGTGGGCGGTGGGACCGGTAGAGTGGCGGGGGCCGTTCGTGGTCAGGACCCGGTCGTCGTTGATGCAGTTGATGGGATGCTCAGACGCGCTCGCATGCATGGCCTTGCGACGATTCAGGCAGATGCGGGAACCCTACCGTTTCGAGAGAACGCGCTCGATGCGATCGTCGTTTGCGATGCCATTCACCACGTCGGTAACCGAACAGCATTCCTGGCCGAGGCGAGTCGGGTAATCGCCCCAAGAGGCGTATTAGTCGTATGCGATTACGACGCGACGTCCGTCCGTGGCCGATTATTGACTCTCGTAAGGGGCGATCGGGTTCGATTCGTCTTTCGTCCCGCCCGATGATCTGGCCGACGCGGTTTCAAGCGCGGGATTTCGAGCCTCCGTTTTGGAACGCAGATTCTCGGATACCGTGAACGGGGTCTCACTCCCGACGACAAACGGGAGTCCCAAGTCCTAGGGGGGAGTCAACCCTGCCATGGATCCCCGAAGTTTCCTACAAAGCCGCGTGGATCCCACGATCCAGTCTCTCCTTGTGGCAGTCGGCGATCTCCTCGCTATCGCCTCGTTCGTCATCCCGGGGTCGATCCGGCACGGCTATCCCCCGATGGATTTCCCACTTCGAACACTAGATACGTTTATTCCATTTCTAATTGGATGGATACTCGCGGCCTTGCTAGGTGGGTTATACACGGCTGACGCTCTCAAGAACACGAGACGAATACTGAGTTGGACGGTCCCTGCCTGGATTCTGGCCCTCTTGATCGGACACGCACTGCGTGCCACGCCGTTGTTCCATGGGGGTACCTCCCCGACGTTTTTCATCGTAACCCTCGGTGTCGGTGCTTCGGTCGGGATCGGCTGGCGGCTCATTGTTGGGATCGTCCTGCCCAAGGTGTCCGCACGCGCGTCGTGAGACACACGGTAACGAGGCTGTTCGAGTGCCAGACTGGCTTACTTACCGTGATTCGTCGGGATCAACAGTCACCGTGGATTGGAGCGATGCCAGTGGGTTCTACCGATCGTTGAAGAGGGGGATGCGAGGGGTACGTCTCGCGCTTCAGGCGCGAAGGAAGTCAACGGACACGGTGATCGTTTGATTTGACCGGAGCGACGGTTTCGAGCAATCTTCGATACGACGTGCCACCCGATTTTCGGTTCCGAGAGCCTGCCTCGGTTCCTGACTAGTGGGATGGCTGTTTGATATTAGATACATAACTTATGAATAGCCAATACAGAGCATTTGTAGGCGTTGTGTGAGAAATATGCAGTACTTCTGTTATCCATTATTCGGCTCTTATGCAAAACACTTATGGGGGATGTCCACATAGTTCCTAACGAATTATGACGGGATACTATGACATGGTCCTGGGCCTGATTCCGCTGACGTTGGCGGGACTTTCGGGCGCCTTGGTCCTCTTCGGGGTCGAACTCACGACGGCGATTCCACTGGCGAGTCTTGTCGCCGTACTGCTGATCGGCCATGCCATGTTCGTTCGGACTCCCGTCAATTCCGTCTCGGAAACGACCGAGGATCGGCCGAGCATCGTCGCCGATTAAGATACCGGCGCAGTTTCTAAGGGACCGTCGCTGGTAGCGACGGTATGAGTCACGATTCGAAGGCATTGTTCTTGCGTAGTGACGAAGTTGCGGACCTCGCTGACCCGCAAGAGTACGTTACGGCGGTGCGAGAGGGATACCGGCAGCGAGGCAACGGGGCCCCCGCTGAACCACGAACTTCGTTACAGAGCGGCGATCCTCCTGGGTTACTCACCGGCTACCTCGCCATACTCCCCGAAACCGGAGCGATGGGTGGATACACGTATGCTGCCGGCTTTGGCGATCGCGACGCACACTTCGCATTGCCCCTGTTCGACGCCCAAAGCGGGGCTCCCCTGGCAGTCATAGACGGCGCAAGCCTCAACCCGTACAAGACCGGGGCGGCGGGTGCGGTCGGCGTTGATGTCCTCGCAAGAACCGATGCGACAGAGTTGGCCCTCATCGGGACAGGGGCGCAGGCCAGGGGCCAACTTCGCGCCACCGCCACCGTTCGAGAACTCACTGAAGTTCGAGTCTACTCGCCCACAACAGACCACCGCGAGCAGTTCGCGTCCGAATTTGACGATCGCTTGGATTGCACTGTACGTGCAGTGGACTCCAGTGCGACGGCCGTGAGCGGGGCCGACATTGTTATTACGGCCACGAACGCGACGGAACCAGTCTTCGATGGTGACGAATTGAGCGCTGGGACACACGTGACGATTATGGGTCAGTACCATCCCGAGCGTCGGGAGGTTGACGAGACGACCATCGCTCGCTCCACCTACGTGCCAGATCTTCGGGCACGGATCGAGCAGGACGCCGGGGCCTACATGCAAGCGGTTGAAGCAGGCGCAATTTCTCCGGAGCATGTCCACGCCGAACTCGGGGAGATCGTGGCCGGCAAGGTCGACGGTCGGACAGCTCCCGAAGAAATCACCGTATTCGACAGCGGGGGTACTGCTATCGAGACGGTGGCTGCGGGCGCGTTGTTGTACGACCGTGCCCGCGAGGCAGGGCGGGGAGAGTGGCTCTCGTTCGCCCCGGCCAGCGAGGCATTGACTGGTGGATGATTACCCAGATAATCCGACGGCGGATACCAGGCTGAGGCCGCTTGCCAAAGCCCCAATGAGGTAGCCGCCGATCGCACCGCCGTTGAGCAAGGGAAGGCCAGCATGTGCCCGCCCCTGCAGGACCATCCAGAGGAGGATCACCAGGCCGACGAGTGTGCCGGCGATGGCCATCGCCGCTGTGAGGGGAATGGACAAGAAAGTGCCCCCGATATTCGGGACCGTCTGCGGCGCGAAAAACGTGGCGCTGGCTACTAGGACGGTTGGAATCACGGCGTCCCCGAGACCGATGAATAGGGCGTCTCGGTCGGAGGCCGAAGTTTCTCCGCCTTCCTCTGTCTCGTCGTTCCCATCGGCTCCGGATGGATCGGGAAGGTCAGCGTCCAGGAACGAATAGTCCAGCGAGAGGGGTACCACGAGGACGATCGGGACGCGCATTTCCATGACCCCGGAGGCTAGGGTGAGCATGTGTTTGGTCCCATAGACGCTGATGGCGTCGTAGACGGCGAGAACAGCGAGAAGAATCAGTGCCGGAAGGACGCCGAACGTGATGCCGAACAGGCCAGCAGCCCCGATTCCCATGGCAATCCCGGCCAGATCTATGACGTACCATTCGGGGTATCGGTACAGTGCGATACCGAGGGCAGCCCCACCCGCCCAGGCGAGAACGTGAATGCCGCCGACATCTACGATTGGCGGAAACAGGATTCGGAAGACGAAGACGGCGATATACGCACCCGAAAGGACGACAATCGCCCGAAGGAAGCGCTCGATACCGAGGCGAAACGCCCCGAGCATGAGAAGGGTCGCGACCAAGATTGCGAGGACGTACAGGAGACTATTTACGGGATCTTGGTGATCGACGTCCGGTTGGAGCCCTGCCGATTCGAACGGTTCGACGACGGCCACCGCGCCCAGTTGCACACACAGGAAGATCACGACAATGCCTCCACAGGCAACGAGAGCTCTCCGGCGCTGATCCATATCCGAGCCTCGCCGCTGGTGGTGTTGAGGGTTACGACAGCATACGCTCGCTGTCCTCGGCGTACAACACCGATCCGACCAACCCTGGCAGATGGACCTCATCGTCGGGTGTAACGGTCAGATAGGGCCGCTCCACCGGTCCGAATACGTCCACTACCGACCCGATCGGTGTCAGGGAATCGTCGACCACCTCGGTGCCAATGCCTGGATGGTCGGTATCCGGCGATCGAATAATGACAAGTCGCTGGGCGACACGAACGACTTCACCGACTCGTTTCATACTTGAATAGCGCGGAAACCCGTGGTTTTAGCCGTGGGAGGAGCGCGTCCGATGCGCTGCCGGCCACCGCGCTTTGGCCGGCGTCGTTTTCAGAATCGGTACGTTTAGGGATCGTGAACATGGTTGACATGGTAGTGCTGGGAGGCTGCACACGTTTCTCAGTACGGGCCGCCGTAGGCCGGC
>CAZKGF010000139.1:0-5947 GCA_964552115.1 uncultured Halobacteriales archaeon | reverse complement strand
GTAAAACCGGCCGTCTCGCCAACCCCGGACCCCCCGAAACGAGCCAGGTACGCGGCGAAGGCGTCGATGCGACCGACCGCATCGGCGACAAATTCTGGCGCCATCACCGAGAGTGCCAGCAGGATCGCGGCGGCTGCCGCGAGTTGGGTGGCCAGCAGCGTCGGCCACGAGCGATCGAACCGGTCGACCAGTGCCACGAGGCCGAGCACGACGGCCCCGCCGAGTGCGATCAACACCGGCGTCCCGGCCACGACCGTGTCCTGCCAGTGGAGCGTCCGGTGGACGAGCTGGACCAGCAACGCAGCCAGCCCGACGCCGGCGACGATGGGCGCCATCACACGCACGGGCTCGTCCTGGCGCATCAGGAGCGCCGAACTCACGCCGACGGCGCCCACGAACGGGACCAACATGAGCGGGCTCGCCTGCCACGTGAGCGTCTGCCCGGCGATGGCCACACCCAACACCGTAGCGACGGTCCACCGCCGCCGCGGCTCGACGTCACGCCGGACGATGAGCCAGACCAAGGCCGTGGCCGTGAGCACGAGCCACATGTAGTCGAAGGCGTGGTGATCGGCAAATCCCAGCGCCGTTCGGGAGACGTGCAATGGTGTAACCGCGAGCACGACGACGGCCGCCAGTCCGATCCTGACGTCGTTCGTGAGCAGCCGAGCGAGGAGGTAGATCAGCAGACCCGAGACGACGGCAGTGACGACCGGATACCACGCGAGGACGATCCCGACGCTATCGAGGCCGCCGAAGAGGAGTGAGAAGAACGCTAACGTCCAGATGAGCAGCGGTTCCGTCCGCCAGTTCACGACGGGTGCCGCCCGCGAGATGGCGCCCTCCGTGAGTGCCTGGTCGACGAGGTACCGGAAGACCCAGGGGTCGTTCGAGAGGAGGACCACGTCCCCGCCGCGGAAGACCGAGCCGAGCGGGAGGAGTCTGATGGCGACGAGGAGAGCGATGGCGGCCGCGAGCGGTTGCAATATTGGGAAAGTCCTATCCAGCAACCCCCTGTCATCCCCACCCATTATGGCGTATTTATGCTCCCTATATGGACATAAGATATTCGCTCCTACACGTCCAAATTCGGCTCACGAACCGCTTCGCACCCGGGTCGGATTGGAGCAGCTACCAACCTCGTACAGTCTCATGGCTGAGTTATCGTAGAAGACTCGCAAGTACTCCACGTCAATCTCCTGTGGTACCCTGACGTTCTCCGGGTTGTTCCAATATAGGCGGAAATAGTCTCCTTTTTTTATGAAGACCCAGTCGATGCCCACATCGCTCAGAATATGGCATCGCGTCGGATCGTCCCACCAACGCCAGACACGTGATTGGCTCTGAAGGATCCGATTGGGAAAATCATGGTCCCTCGGGTAGGTTTTGAAAACAGGTCCGTCATGAAAATATGCCACGACCTCGCCGGTGAGTGGCGGTGCCAAAATGGTTCCGTTCACACTGACGGCTTGGAGGCCCGAGACAATTTCGGAATCCGATTCCACGCCGAGTCCCGTTGCTCCGAATGGATAGACCTGGTATGCCAAAATCGGAATTGAAGTGAGGATGAGGAACGCGAGAATGAGTCGACGGTAGTCAACGACGTCGAAAACCTTCGAAGCGTAACCTCGCTGTTCGATTTTAAGGTAGATGGAGCCAAGGCCGAAGCCGAACGCCATCGCAAACGGTATATAGAGATGTCTTATGGTGCGTTCCGTCGCGTTCGGCTGAAACTTGTGAGTGAAAACGATCAGCCCAACTTGGGCGAGAACCCACGAAATCAAGATCATCGATGCAAGGTGATAGTTTTCGGATTCGTGGTTCACCCCCTCACTCAATCCGTATCCCCCGACGACTAGTGTTATCGGATTTACCATCGCTAACAGCGATAGGATGTTGAGCACGAGCGATTCGGAGAAAGAAGAGACAGATGGAGGAGGTCCGGATCCGTTTCCATTGGGTGCAGGAGCCTCGGTAGAGTCAAGAAGGGAACGGACGTTGTCCCAGAGAATGTCAACCATTCCAACCCCCCGCGAATACAAATATCGCCCATAATTCTCCCACATCACACCGATATTCAGGAATATAGCTGGCAGGAAGAACGCTACACGCCGGTCCACCAGGAAAAACGCGAACGCCAAAATGGCGATCGTCTCGACGAAGACGAGGTGGTGAAACCCGCCGATGAGTAGGATCAGAAGAGAGCCGTACAGTAGATTCCAGTTATCCCCCGAATCTATCCACCGGTATACGGTTAGGATGAACAGTGGGAGAAATACAAACGCGGTTATGTAGCTATTCACCTGCCAACCGTACATCGATCTGAACGAAATTATAGACATGACAACGAGAGCGAAGGCGGCAAAATAACCGTCCCTCTCTCCAAAAATTTCCGCGGTAACGTAGAATACAGTCGCAATTCCGAGGGCGGAAATTGCAGGTGTTACCAAGCGGAACGTCCAGAGGGGGTCGATTGGCAGATGATAAACGAGACTGCCTAATTGATAGAATAGCTCCGGATTCAGAAATTGAGTGTGATCTGTTCCCTTGGCGATATTCTTCATAACCGCCGCCCGCTGAAAGAAATCGCTCCGTAACGGAAAATCGTGGATTGCCAGAAACAGTAGTCTAAATAGGAACACCCCGGTGAAAACTGCGACACCCTTGCGCTTGCCCCCCATTTCGTTACCCCCTTACTTCCACATCACGTAGTAATACAGCCACAGCCCGATAAAGATTGCATAATGTCCGACCAGGAGTATTTCAACGACGTCGTGGAGTGAACTGGCCAGCGGAATGAGCAGGTATGGCACCGAGAGGACACCAAAAAGTAGCAGACCCTTTCTAAACTCGTCGATCCCGAAGAGGTAGATCCCAACAAGTGCAATTGCGGGCAACGGTAGCATCATCACCATATACAGCGGCATTAGCCACGCTAGCTCCGTGTACTGTTCCCCGAAGAGCCAGGTAATCCAAAACTCCGGAAAGAGCACTCCGATTGTAGTCCCGACGATCGCAAGCAGGGATGCCAGTATGAGCGGAAAACGTAGAGGTCTGTGATTCCCCGCCCCCAGGTTCGCAAACATTACCCGGCTAATCGCTCTGGTAACCACGACGTAGGCCTTTCCAAACACCGTCAAAACGCCCCAAAATCCCACCACAGCTCCACTAAATTTCGCTGATACGACCAACATATCTACGCTGGTGGGTATCATTAGCAAGCTGTTGACTCCGATCGAGTTCGGGATGTCGCTCAGGGTTCGCTTGATTTCATCCAGCGAGAACCCCCTACCGGGGACGGGTGAGCCGGGAACGATAGCGATCGTGCTTACCAGCTGTGATACGGGAAGCAAGACGACCGCGTATAGTAATTTGACACGACCTACGAAGAAGATAATAGTGGCAGTGATGATCAAAAAAATGGCCTCCAGAATTTCAGAGATGCCAATCTTTCTGAAATTTTTCTGTTTTTGGTGAAAGCCGAGTATGGGCTGATAGTAAGTCATGACTAGCATCTTCATCAGTACCGGGACGAGGAAGACCAGAACGGTCAGTTCAAAGTAATCTATTAGCCAAGGATGGAGGACCACGAGAGAGAAAGCGAAAGACCCTCCAAGCAGAAGCGCACTCACCGTCAGGCTGGATATACCCACGTCGTCATAGATTTTCGTCGAGGTATATCCGATCGAGCCGACGAAAAATCCCATAATCATGAGGAGTGCTGCTACCGTCGAGTAGTGCCCGTATTCAGTCGGTGACAGTACGCGTGCCAGAACGATCCGAAACAGGTAGAGCCCCACTCCACCCAAGACAGAGGCGATAAGCATCCAGAAATTGTTTTTCAAATTTGCTAGACTCATACGTTGAATTGTACCGGGGCTCTACTATTGGAGGGAGTCTACGAGGGCCTTTCTGAAGGCCGAGTAATCACCTTCCCCAATCAGCCTTGCGTCGGTTGCACGAACTGCGGCCGGATGAGTATCGAAGGCAATGATTTGTGTATCGAAAAGTTCTGCCTCTGAGATCGGCAAGCCCCACCCCTCCTCGAGCGAGCATGTTGCAAAAACATCCGCTCGATTGTACAACCCCGCAAGATCTGCATCCGGGACGTGACCGGTGAACACCACATTCCGTCCACTTTCGCGTAAGAGTTTTGAATAATAATCTGACTGGGGCTGTTCACCGACGATCAGCAATCTGGCATCATCGATCTCGTCCGAGGCATCATCGAACACTTGGACCAAGCGATGGACGTTCTTTCGCTCGGTGACTCTGCCCACGAACAAGACAATTTGATCGGTGGAATCAAAGCCATATCGAGACTGCAAATCCTGAGCGGACGTGACAGATGTGAATCTGCTCTCAGTTACTTTATTGGGCACGACGGCAACTTGGCGAGAGATTTTCGATTCCAAGTAGTCGCGCGACTCCTCGCTTACGGCACAAATGAAATCCGCGTTTGCTACGGTACGGCCACGTGTTTCAAATCGATGAACGAGCCACAACCACGCCTTCGCTATCCCAGAGAAACCGGACGCCGAATCTCCGGAGGGATGACTCCAAAATACGTAAATAGAATTTGTGATTCTGCTGCAGACATAGCCAGCGATCGTGTAAGGGTACCGGTGGGCGAGGATAACGTCGAACCTGCTCAGTGAGAAGATGGTTCCTATCATCCAAGGCAATACCGGTGACAGGAGCCAGAATAACTTGCTCAACAGTGGACGCTCCTGAACCGGATTCATGACGCGCAATTCGACATCCTCAGGGGGGGCCATATCCGCTTCTAGTGCGAAAATAGTCACATCGTAGCCCGCCTCAACTAGGTCGAGTGATTGCTGTTCGATGACACGGGAGGCGCCGCCGCGACTCCTGTACAGACCACACACAGCCACGGACCCCGCTGTGGGTGAGGCGAATTCCACGAAGTCAACTACATCGTCAAAGCGGCGATTGTTCATGTTCAGAACTCGTTTTGGTCCACTCCCCTAACTCGTGGGCTCCGAATCTCATTCATGGTAACCCAGCGCCTCGAGTCGCTGCTCAACCTCACCGTCGACGTCTGTACCCGCACTCATACCGGTCGTATCCACCTCGCGTCGTTCGTCGATATGTGCCAGCAATCGATCGCCGAGAGCCTCCTCGGTCTGTTCGGTGAGGCGAGCGTCACTGGTTTTTAGATCGAGTACCCCCAGTGCCTTTCCGCCCCGGGTCCGGGCAGCGAATCGTCGGCAGTGAGCGTCATCGCCTTCGCCGATCACTTGGGAGTAGACGGTCCGATCCGTGTCGGTATCGGCGGCGATATCCAGGAGCGATCTGCCGGGCAGTGTCGGCCCACGTTCATCCAACCCGAGAACTGTCGGGGCCACGTCAAGGGTGCTGACTGGGACCTTGATGCGATCGGATGCCACGCCCGGAACTCGGGCGATTAACGGTACCGAGACGAGTTCCTCGTGGAGGTACCGGGGATGTTCGTAGTACCCATGTTCACCAAACGCTTCGCCATGATCCGCAGTGAGGATGATGGCCGTCTCGTCGAATAAACCGCGCCGACGCAGCGCCTGAACGAACGCGCCAATCTGTGCGTCGGTATAGACGATCGTCGCGTCGTACAGGTCGATCAGAAGGTCGCGCTCCCGTTCAGTAAGGGATTTGGGCTCACGAATCGCGCGTTTGTAGAGTCGCTGTAGGCGCCGGCGTCCCGGGACGCCGGCGGCGAATTGGGACCGGTATTCCCGTGGTGGGAGATACGGTCCGTGGGGATCCATATAGTGGTTCCAGAGAAAGAACTGGTCATCGTCTAACGTGTCGATCCAGGAAAGCGCGCGTTCGTTGATCTCCCCAGCACTCGCGTAATGGCGATTGCGGAGTTTGTCGAGCGCCCGTTGTGCGAGCGCGATCAGCTTGTGGGAACCGAGGTGTAGATCGTCGTCGAACGTGTCGAAGT
>CAZKGF010000138.1:0-5991 GCA_964552115.1 uncultured Halobacteriales archaeon | reverse complement strand
TCGTCGGGCAGTGTATACAGCTTCGCCGTATCCAGTCCCCAATAGTGACCGTCGTAGTCATGGAACCCACCGGACCAAAGCCGATCGACGATTTCGCAGGCGTCGATCAGGCGCTTCCGACGGTCTTCGTACGGTGGCCACTCGTAGTCCAGCGGCCGTTCGTTGAGTGCCTCCCCAGTTGCGAGGGTCACATGGACTCTCCCGGGATTCAACGCAGCTAGAGTGGCCCCGGCCTGTGCGATCAGACCAGGGTGATACCGGGCGATCGGTGCGGTAACGCCGGTTCCCATGCGAATAGTCTCGGTGCGTTCGAGTGCAGCACCCAGCCAGGGCCACGCGGCCCCACACTCCGCGTTCGTGTGCCACCAGGGATGGAAATGATCGCTGGTCCAAATGGAGTCGAAGCCAGCCTGTTCGGCCCGCTCTGCAACCGAAACCAGCCGTGTCGGCGCGTATTGCTCGTGGGGTTCAAACAGCCCGATCTCCATGCTCGCCGTACCCTGGGTGGGCCCTTGTATAACGGTCCAAATCTCCATCGACGCGATGTCGGTTTGCCACTGGGACTATGCCGTCGCCGTTCCACCCCACCCTATGATCGATATCTCTCAGGCGATTCGACAAATGGAGGCGTTCATCGTCGAGCGTCACGAGGCCGCGGGGACGGATGGCTACGTCGTTGGTGTCAGCGGTGGCCTTGACTCGGCCGTTGTCACAGTTCTCGCAGTACGAGCCCTCGGCCCGGACGCCGTTACTGGACTAGTGCTACCGAGTGATCCGAACAGTCCCGCCAACATGGCGGACGCTCGTGAGCTCTGCGGTGATCTGGGCATCGATGTCACCGAGCGGTCGATCGAACCGATCGTCGACGCTGTCACTCAGCAGTTGCCCTTCGGCCCGGCCACGATAACTCTCGGAAACGTGCGAGCCCGGACGCGGATGGTAATCGAATATGCGGTCGCAAACGAATACAATAATCTCGTGTTGGGCGCAGGAAACCGGTCCGAGACGCTCCTCGGCTATTTCACGAAATACGGCGATGCTGCCGTCGACATCCAGCCAATGGGTGAACTCTACAAAACGGAAGTGGCCGAAGTCGCTCGATATCTGGACTTAGAGCGGTTCGCAGAGAAGACCCCCTCAGCGGCCCTCTGGGAAGGGCAAACCGACGAGGGTGAAATCGGTGCCGACTACGAGACAATCGACCGAGTGCTCCGCCGCCTTGTCGATGAAGGCCAGTCCCCCGATCGGATCGCCGAAACGACAGACATTGATCACGAGACGGTCGAGCACCTCGCTGAAATGTGGCGGTCATCGGCGCACAAACGTACCCGCCCACCAAGTCCGTCGCTTCGTGAATAACCGTCTTGGGTTGACTCCCCGAGCGCAACCGGTTCGAAATCAGTGGACTGACGGCGTATCTTCGAGGTACCGGAGGGCCTCCTCGGTTGCCACCTGCTCGAAGGTTTGATAAAACTGGCCCACGGCACGAAATCGCTCCGGTGTCTCTAACGCGATTACCTCGTCAGCGTCTACCTCCAGATCAGGAACGGCGGTCGGTGGGGCGACCGGGACGGCCGCAGTGACTCGAGCAGCTCCGGCGGCATCGACCGTCCGAACACAGGCCCGCATCGTCGCCCCGGTAGCGATCCCGTCATCGACGACGAGAACGTGGCGGCCGGCCAATTCCGGCTGTTCACGCTCACCGCGGAAGTCTGCCAGTTTCTCCGCAGCTTTTGCGATGGCCTGGTCACGTTCGTCCTCGAGATCGTCCGCATCCAGTCCCAGTTGGGCAAGCACTTCATCGTCGTACCAGGAAACGCCATCGGCGGTGACCGCACCGACGGCATATTCGGGGTTTTCTGGATGGGCGATTTTCTTGGCCACAACGACGTCCAAGGGCAGCCCCAATCTATCAGCCACGACAGATGCGACAGGTAGACCACCACGAGGGATTCCCAAGACGATGTCGGCCTCGATTCCCCGCTCGATCAGGTGATCCGCCAGTTGTTCGCCGGCATCAGCTCGGTCCGCATACATGGCTCTAGACCAACTTCGGCGGGCTATGAAATACGAGCCTAAGGGGACTATCTGTCACACACCCGCGGGATACAGGTCTGGAACCCGTTCGCGGTCCGGATGAACGTCGACAGGATGGACAGCCTCGGTCTCCTCGATGTGAACGAACGCATCGTACCGGTCAGGAAGGATCGTTGGAACATGACATCCTCCGCGCGGTAACCGGCGCGGTTTCCCCTCGCGTATGGTCGGGGCCGTACCGACACCACTGGGGGCAACATTCCCCTCGTGGGTATCGCCCCGTGGAAAGTGGAGTGCAGTGGACGCGATTCGCGCCTGCCGTTAACGGCGGGACTCTCTCGCTGTGTGAGGTAGCTCCGCAGTCATTTGGGCACGCCAGCGATAGAACTCAGACGTTCCGTGCGATGCGCCGCCAATGAGCACACAGTCCGCCTCAGCTGACGAACGGACGAGAGCATCCAGGTCGTTTGGGCCGTCAACCTGCCGAGAGTTGCGTTCCAGTTCGTCGACTCCGGCAGTGGTCGCTTCCCGTTCAGACCACGAGTCTCGGGGTTGTAGCGACATGGCCACCCGAGGAGCCGACCAATAGAATGCCTCCCCCTACGTAGATAGGGTGACTGGCAGTAACAGGTGTCGTCGGGCCGCCGAGGACGGTTCGAGCTGTTTCACCACGGCGTCGCCTCTGCCTGGACGAGTTCGAACAGATCCGCATACTCGTCTGGCAGTTGCGTCCGCACCTGGTCCAGTTCTGACTCGGTTGCACATTCGGCCACGAGGGCGAACACTGCCTGAGCATAGTAATTCGCGTCGGCCTCGTCGATTTCGGCCCGCTCAGCGATCCGTTCGATGAACTCCTGATAGGAGAACTGCTGACCGCCGTGCGGTTCGGTCAGGTGTCGGTCGATTTCGCGAGGTAACTGTGCTGCGAGATCGGACGCTTCGCCGTCGCCCAATCGTTCGCCCAGGGTATTGAGCACGACCCGCGTTACCATCGCTGCCTCTCCCTCAGAGGGGGCTTCGATCCGATGCTGGACTTCGCCGAGGAATGCGTCGTATTTCATTGGTTCACTCCGTGTCGGATCCCGCCACGTCTGACGGGTCTCCCACAACACGGCCAAATTTCGAACCAACCCCTAAATCCGGGGGGCCAACGTACTTCATCTCCAACCTGATAAGGCCGACAGGCAGACTGACCAGCTACCGAATATCATGCGTATCGGTCCGGTGTTTTGCGATGGCCACAGACACGTCTGATACCGAGAGGAAGCCCATGAGTGTTTCAGTCCGATCGACCACTGGGAGCCACCCGGCGTGTTCAGAATCGGTCGAGCAACATTCGTAGCACCTGTGTCGGGATGGACCGAGGCCACATCACGACGACACAGATCACCAACTGCCTGTCGTGGCATGTCCCTAGTATGCCAGATCGGTGGAGAGAAAATCCAGGACCAAATCAGCCAGTAAATCATTTGGACGCGTTGGTCCCCAGCGAACTGTTCGGTGGCTGTGACCGGAACCGGGTTAACCGAAATCCACACGTCTAAAGGCTGACCAGGCGAAAATTACGGAAACGTGGAGGGATCCCGAAAGACGGATTCAGTTAGAGCATTAATCCCCTGGCAGTCAGGGACTTTCTACGTAATTCTCGCCAGTTCCCTTATCGGTGTCATGGGCGTCTCGTTGATCAGCCCGGTCCTTCCAGGGTTACGCCCAGTCTTCGGTGTGTCGGATGCACAAATCGGCCTCGTTATTACTGCCTACACGCTGCCGGGCATTTTTCTCACCCCGGCGATCGGGTTGGTCGCGGATCGGATCGGCCGGAAATTGGTACTCGTCCCGCTACTCATCCTGTTTGGTGTCGCCGGTGCGGCAATCGCGTTTACGACCAACTTTTCACACGTCCTCGCACTCCGCTTCCTCCAGGGCATCGGTGCCAGCGCGCTTGTAACGCTGGCAATTACGCTCCTCGGTGATCTGTATGCGGGACGGCAACTCGATGCACTGATCGGAATCAACGGGAGTACGGTCGGCGTGGGCGCTGCATTCTATCCACTTCTCGGTGGCGGCCTTTCGACG
Source organism: uncultured Halobacteriales archaeon (assembly GCA_964552115.1). Taxonomy (GTDB): domain Archaea; phylum Halobacteriota; class Halobacteria; order Halobacteriales; family Haloarculaceae; genus CAZKGF01. Next base: position 1,878 of record CAZKGF010000138.1, on the reverse strand, counting down.
ATTCGCTGGAACGTCCCGTTTCTCTTTTTTGGGGTCGGGGCGATCGTCGGCCTCGTTGCGTTGCTCGTTTTGGACGAACCCACCACCGAGAAGGCAATGGGCGCCCGCGAGTATCTCGCACGGACCGCTGCCGTTGTACAGTTGCCAGGTCCACTTGCGTTATTCGTGGCCCTCTTTGCAGCGATGTTTTTCTTTTATGGCTCGGTGATCACCGCACTCCCGCTCCTCTTGAGTGACGAATTCGGATTGTCGACCGGCGAAATCGGCGTAATCATCGGCGTGGCCGCGCTGACGATGTCGGTTGTCACCTCGATGTATTCGCGGATATCGACCCTCCGAACCGGACCGGAACTCATTGCTCTCGGATTCGTCGCCTTCGGGACGAGTTTGCTCACCATCCGATTTGCGCCTTCAGTGTATGTGATCGGTTTCGCACTGCTCATCTACGGCGTGGGGTTCGGGATAATCATGCCTTCGATCGATACGACGATGGTCAATCTCGTGACTGAAGACCTCCGGGCAGGCATGATGGGAATTCGAACGAGCTTGCTCCGGCTTGGCCAAACGCTTGGACCGATCGGCTTCACTGTTGGCGCCGAAACGTTCTTCGTGACAAACGTCCAAGGCTATCGAACCCTAATGTTGCTCGCTGGATTGGTCGTCATTTCGAGTGGCAGTGTCGCCTATTGGGCCATCCGTCGGTAGCCAATGGAATCGCTGACTTCGGACATCTGACCAGAATTCGGCCGTCATGGAGTGGAGGGACACCACATCAAACGATTTATACGTTTATTTACTGACGAATGGCTATGGGGGGGATCGAACTACGGGATCGAACACTTATCGTCGAACGCGAGCCGAATCAGCTCGACGAATTAGCGATAGGATTTTCCAAGATACTCGGACAGTTCGACATCAAGCACGTTTACATTGCGGGCTACGTCTCAATCCTCGCAGGCCGAGCACGATCCACGGAAGTCGTTGACGTCATTATCGAGCAAATCGACAATGATACTGCCACTGAACTCGCTACAACACTGGGTGAAGCGGGATACTGGGGACCAGCCATGCCGCTCACGTCGATGGACGAGATGTTCGATAATGAGGAACTCGTCTGGGTGGCCCCTGACGACCAAATAACGCCACATCTCGAGGTCAAAGTGGAGCGCGACGAGTTCGACCGGGCGTCTCTCAAAAACGCCATCAAGGCCAGGATCGGAACAGAAATGATCCCGATTGGACCCCTCGAACTCCAGATAGCCTACAAACTTCATCTGGGAGCGCAGAAGGACATCGAAGATGCGGTCCATCTGTACACACTGTTCCAGGAAAGTCTTAGTGTGGCCCGCCTCGAACAGTGGGTAACGCGACTCGATGTCGAAGTTGAATATGAGCGACTCAAACGAGCCTAACCACCTTGCCAATACACACAAACGCAATAACGAATTGCGCATGGAAGCCATCAAACGCTGGGTCGAATACATCAAATCCGAACCACCAGAGACGTGGGGCCCACAGCAGAATGCAGTCGTCAACGACCAACTCGATGCCGCTCAAACCGTCCGGACCTCAGCATCTCACCAACAGCATGTGAAAGACGTTGCGGCGGATATCATCGAAGCTAATCGGGACCCCGGAGAAGAATCGGATTAAACGTATCGGAGCCTACCGGCGATTTCTTGATATCTGCTCCGCCCTGAAGGGTTGACCTTTGCCTTGAGCCTTCCAAAATCGGCTCACATACGTCGGTTCATTCGAACGAATTGATGGGTCGGGGCGGATTTGAACCGCCGGCTTCCTCCCGCCTTCCGGCGATTTGCGAAAAGTGGGTCGCAACCGATAGCAAATCACAGATCTCGGCACTTGTTCGTCAACCGG
>CAZKGF010000137.1:0-6001 GCA_964552115.1 uncultured Halobacteriales archaeon | reverse complement strand
ACACATCTCCAGTCGGTATGCGGGACAGACTGATCGGCTGGAAGCCGAAGCGAGGGCTGCTTTCGAGGGTGAAACGATTCGGATCGCCGAGGATGGGCTTCAGATCGAAGTGCCGTATCCGGACGCCGAAGCATCCGCCTCATTTACCCACCTCAAATAAAATAGCGACAAACGACTTTTATCACCGCAACGCCAATGTCCGGGTGTGACCGGCGACTCGCCCGGCGATAATACACTCGTCTTCGGGGTGGACGTCCAAAGTGGGGACGTGCGTGGCGATGCGCCGTCCTATGCGCTCGTCATGATGGAAATTCCCCCTGCCAGGGGCGCCCATTCGACGGACGGCGACCGGACCGTCAGTATCGACAGAGATGTCGTGACCGGACGGAAACTCCAGCGACTCATTACATCCCATCAGCCCGATCTCCTCGCCACGGACAATCGCTACGAATTAGCGACGGACAAAGACGATTTAATCAGATTTCTCCGGGGCCTCCCCCACGGGACGCGGTTGGTGCAGGTAACTGGAGGAACCGACCCGGAACCCCTCTCCCGGGTGGCAAAACGCCACGGGGTGCCATACGGCAAGCAACCGATGAAAGAGGCGGAGGCAGCGGCCAGATTGGCTGCGGCGAACATCGGACAAGTCGTCTCGGCGTTTACGGGAACAACCGAGGTCAAGGTGGCTCGGGGTCGATCGACCGGAAAAGGGGGGTGGAGTGAGGACCGTCATACCCGCCGCATCCACGGTGCTGTCAAGCGCCGAGCCCGGGAGGTCGCCGACGAACTGGACGCGGCCGGCCTGGAGTACGAACGGACGGTCACCGAGAAGTACGGTGGTTTTTCCAATGCTGTCTTCCGAGTGGACTCACCGCCTGGGGACCTTCCGATTTCGAGCGGTCGGGCGGGAGATACTCGAATAGAGATCGAACGCGAACGACGCGATGGGATCGAATTCCAACCACTCGCAAAGCGCCGCGATCACGTGCTTGTGGGGGTCGACCCGGGGACCACGACGGCAGTCGCCGTCGTCGGCCTCGAAGGGGAGGTCCTGGATGTGACGAGCACACGGACGGCCGATACTGCGGCTATCATCGAATGGCTCGTCGAACGGGGGCGACCGATCGTCGTTGCCGCGGATGTGACCCCGATGCCCGAAACGGTCGAAAAACTCCGGCGAAGTTTCGACGCCGCCGGGTGGACGCCAGACAGGGATTTACCGATCGATCAAAAACAGCACCGAACCAGAGCTGAAGGATACGACAACGACCACGAACGCGACGCCATGGCAGCAGCCCTGGCGGCCTTCGACGACCACGAGGACCAGTTCGAGCGGGTGGCAGCGAAGATTCCCCCACGGATGGATGTTGGGCCGGTCGTGGCACGGGTCGTTGCCGGAGAGGAATCTGTGGAAACGGTTCTGGCAGATCTCACCGATCAGAACGAGGATGAATCCGAGCAACGCAACCAGTCTACGGAACCGGCCGCCGAGCCGAGCGAAGAGCAACGACGCATCAGTCGACTGCAGGATCAAGTCGAACGCCTCGAGGAGCAAGTCGATCGCTTGAACCAAACGATCGAGCAAAAGGACGAACAGCTCGCCGAATACGAGACGGAACTATCGGAGGCACGACGGGAAGAACGAACAGAAGCCCGTGAACGACGAACTGTCACCCGCCTCGAACGAGAAAACGAACGATTAACGCGAGAACGCGATGACGAACGAGAGCGGGTTGCCGAGTTAGAGTCCAAACTCGAGCGGCTCAAAGCATTGTGGAAGCTCGACCATTCGGATTTCGCTGACGTCGCCGACAAACGGGCAGGCCTCCGGTCGGTCAAAGTCGTGGACCAATTCACGACCGACGCGATCGAGGCGGCTGACGAACGGGTGGGACTTGTCGAAGACGATGTTATCCTGTTACGAGACGCCAGCGGGGCGGGGCGTCGAACCGCCGAACGGTTGGCCGAGATCGACCCGGAACTGGTGCTCAGGACCGGCCAACTTTCGGAGGTGGCCGACGAGATTCTGTTCGACCGAGACGTCCCGGTCGCGCCGGCGGAATTGGTCGACGTCCAGGAAGTCGACGAGTTGGCGGTCGCCCGAGAAACTGACGTCGAGACTGCCATCGAGGATTGGCGTGACCGAGCAGCCGACCGAGCGCGTCAGCAAAACGCCGAGATGGTCGACCGAGTGATTAGCGAACATCGAGCGAGTGATCGTGGCGAAGGCGATTAGGGGCGACAGGTTAGATGTAGGGCTCAGCGGCGTCATCACCTGACTCCGTGGCCCTTCCAGGCTCCGGGGTCGTCGCTCCTTCCGCGGTCGGCTATCACACCGTCGAAGCCGTTACCCGACGACTCCGCCCATACCCATGGATTTTGCCAGCTGGGTGACGAGGCCATAGACCAAGAATCCGAGGCCGGCGAGAATCAGTGCGAGACCACCGGCGATGACGAGGCTTTCTGTCGCAACGACGACGATCCCGCCCAACATGACAAGGACACCGACGACACCGGGAAGACCGAGCTTACTGAACATGTACCACTGATGCCCCCTACACTCGTATAAATACGGCGTCTTAGCTGACCTCCGAGGGTTCCATGTGAAAGGGTGCGCAGGCCAAATACCGTTCCAATGCGTCGAGCTGGGCAGCGTGGCTTGGTTGGGTGACCTGAAGAACTGTTAAACGTCTCCCGGCTCAATTTGGTGGTATGAGCGACAACGAGAGTCGGACCGATCTCCGTATGCCCGACGAGGATGAGGTTTTCGCAGTCGTAACCGACATGCTCGGCGCGAACCGGGTTCAGGTCAGGTGTATGGACGGGACAGAACGAACCGCTCGTATCCCGGGAAAGATGCAAAAGCGGATCTGGATCCGAGAGGGCGATGTCGTCCTTGTCGAGCCCTGGGAGTGGCAAGATGAGAAAGCAGACATCTCGTGGCGTTACGAGAAACAAGAGGCAGACCAACTGCGAGAGGAGGGCCATATCCAGGAGTGATGGACCACAACTCAGCAGCGATGCGTCGGTCGGACCGGTCGCCGGGACGTCGGCGGCCAAGGGATATCGATGGCTGAATTCGAACTTCTGGACACCGACGAGGCCGAATCGCCTGGTGACGAGTGGTCCGAAATAGACGTCTCGGACACAGAGGCCGATCGGATTGCACGGAAACGAGATCGGAAATTCAGTGACTTTCGCGAGCGAATCACCGACGCGGACCAGTTCAAAGTCGAGGAGTCCGTCTTCGACGAGGCGACGTACGGTGCCCTCTATAAACTCGTCCAGGACGGATACGTCGCGGCGTTTGGGGGGCCACTATCGACGGGAAAAGAGGCCAACGTCTACGAGGCCTTGGGCGGAGCTGAGGCTCGTGAAATCCTGGAGACCGACAGTGAGATCGAGGTCGCCGTCAAAGTCTATCGTATCAACGCATCTGACTTTCGGGATATGCGCGGCTACCTCGAAGGAGATCCTCGTTTCGAAGGGATCGGCTCCGATAAAAGCGAGGTCGTCAAGGCCTGGGTACGCAAGGAGTACGCCAACCTCGGACGCGCCAGCGAGGCGGGCGTCCGTGTGCCTATGCCGATCGCGGTCGAACGGAACGTTCTGATTATGGAGTATATTGGCACGGAGACGGGTCGTGCAAAACGTCTCTCCGAAGTAGAGGTCGAGAACCCAGAGACTGCCTTCGAAGTCCTCAGGGAATATATGCGCCGACTCTACAGAGCAGGCCTGATCCATGGCGACCTTTCTGAATACAACGTCGTCTTTCACGAGGGACAACTGGTTGTCATCGATCTCGGCCAAGCAGTGACGATCCATCATCCCAATGCGGAGGAATTCCTCCGACGAGACTGTGAAAACGTGGCATCCTTTTTCCAAGGTCTCGGCATGGATGTCGGAGCCGACGGGTTGGAGCGTTGGGTTACACAAGCGCCGGAGTCTGAGACTTGACCCTGGTTGATTGTCTCCGTTACGCTCTAAGCGGCCGCCTGTCGCGGGGACTGTCGCTGCGAAGCTTTGAAACCGTCCACCACCCTAGCGTTATCAAATTATGCAACACGTGAAGATTCCGCAGGACCGTATTGGGGTTCTCATCGGCGAGGGGGGTGAAACGATGCGCGAGATCGAACGACGCGCCGAAGTTCGATTGGACATCGATAGCGAACAAGGCGCAGTCAGGATTCAGAAAGTCGGCGACCCAATTACAGGGCTCAAAGGCCCCGACATCGTGAAGGCCATCGGCAGGGGGTTTGCTCCCGAGGACGCCCTCCGGCTCTTGGAGGACGATATGATGATGTTCGACGTGGTCGATATCGGTGCGGCCTCGAGGAACAAGAACGACCTCAAGCGCCATAAAGGCCGTCTCATCGGTGAAGAGGGGCGAACCCGACAGTTGATGGAGGAACTGACAGGCGCCTCTGTCACAATTTATGGGTCAACACTGGGCGTCATCGGTGGGCCCCAACAGGTCGAGACTGTGCGGGAGGCGGCAGAGATGATTCTGGAGGGTGCACCACACGGTGCCGTCTATTCGTTTTTGGAGCGACGACGAAACGAACTCAAGCACAAAGGAATGGAATACCACCAGTTTACTGGGTGACGGTTCGATCGGATTCCGAGCTACCGACCAGAACTGCTTTTTTCGAGTCGCTGCTGGAGGTTCTATGACGACGGTTGACTGTAGTCACCCACTCGAATCGGGAATGCCCGTCTATCCCGGCGACGAGCCAGTCGAAATCGAGGAAACGGCGACCGTTTCCACCGACGGATCGTGCATCCGGCGCTTGGATCTCTCTTCTCACACCGGTACTCACGTCGACGCGCCCGCCCACAAGGTGGCCGACGGACGGACGTTGGATACGTTCGATCCTGCGGATTTTCGAATGGACGCCTATCGCGTCGACTGTACTGATGCTGGACCTCGGGAGCCACTCGATCTGTCAGTTCTTCCGGACGCATTGGAGACTGAGTCTGGCATCGAACCGGATGCGGTCGTCTTTCATACAGGGTGGGACGAGTACTGGGGAAGTGAGCGATATCGCGATAGCCCGTATCTCGCTGGCGATCTGGCGTCGTGGTGTGCCCGCGCCGGCTTCCACGTCGGTCTCGATACGTTCAGCCCGGATCCCGTGCCGAGTTCGGAACCCGACCGGGAGGGTGACGATGAACCGACCGATCAACCAGCTCATTCGGCCTTGTGTGGTGGCGGGTGTTTGATTCTCGAGAACCTGCGGGGCCTAGCGCGGTTGCCGAATCGGTTCGAACTTCGTGCATTTCCCTTACCCATCGAACGTGGAGATGGGAGCCCGATTCGGGCTGTGGCCGCAACGGACCACTAAGTCCTCACGTGTACCCCGGTGTGATTCGGATTTTCCCCAAATTGTCCCGTTTAAACCCATCGAAGCATTGGCGTTGCATGCCATCATGTACCGCCTCCCTGTGGTGGTAATTCACCTACTACCGAAGCACTTATATAGAATCACATTCAATCCATCTCTTGACTATGGCTCAGCAGATGGGTAACCAACCCCTTATCGTACTTTCCGAGGAATCCCAGCGGACATCGGGCAAAGACGCACAGTCGATGAACATCACGGCCGGCAAGGCCGTCGCCGAATCGGTCCGGACGACACTCGGCCCGAAAGGCATGGACAAGATGCTCGTTGGATCGACGGGAAGCGTCGTCGTCACCAACGACGGGGTGACCATCCTCGACGAGATGGATATCGAACATCCAGCCGCGAACATGATCGTCGAGGTTGCACAGACCCAGGAAGACGAGGTCGGTGACGGTACGACCACGGCGGTCGTCATTGCCGGGGAACTTCTCGGAAAAGCGGAAGATCTTCTCGACCAGGACATCCACGCGACGATCCTGGCCCAGGGATACCGAGAGGCTGCCGAACATGCGAAGGAACTTCTGGAGGAGCGTGCCATCGAGGTTTCGGCCGACGACAACGAGACACTCGAGCAGGTTGCGGCGACCGCGATGACC
>CAZKGF010000136.1:0-6045 GCA_964552115.1 uncultured Halobacteriales archaeon | reverse complement strand
CGCCAGGCCTCCTCGCCGGTTTGGCCCGTCTCGGCTGCCTCGCGAAGCAACTCGGAGGGCCTGCCTGCCTCGACTGCATCGTCGGGATAGAACACCCGAATGTGCTCGCCGATGATTTCGTCTTCGGTATATCCCTTGATGGCTTCGGCACCGGGATTCCACGACGTCACGTTGCCTTCCGTGTCGAGGGTGAGCAGTGCGTATTCGTCGACAGTCTCGACGAACTCGGCAAACTTGGCTTCCTTGTGCCGCAGCTCCTGTTGTTGTTCCTCCAACAGGTGTTTCCGGTTGAGCTCGTAGCCCATCCAGTTGCCCATGATCTCGACCAACGTGAGTTGCCAGACGTCGAAGGGGTCGGCCTCGGTCCGGTCGAGAAAGCAAAGTGACCCATAGATATTTTTGTTCTCGTAGACCGGCGTGCCGACGTACATCTCGAAACCGGTATCGGTCCCGTAGTCCTTCTCGTCGACATCGAACGGCCGGGTCTCGAACTGAAGGGTTTGTTCTTGGGCGACCATCTGCTCGCAGTGGGTTTCTGCGTACGGAATCACATCTCCCGACTTGAGGTCGGCCGATTCGGACTGGATCACCTCGATCTCATACGTTCCGGCCTCCTCGTCGATTCGGGCGAACGAACCGTATTCCGCGTCGAACAGACGCCGTCCGATAGAGAGAATCCCATCGACTTTCTCTTCGAACGTGCTGGCCGAATCCGAGATGATGTCGTACATCTCTCGGAGTTCACGCTCGCGCCTTTCGAGTTCGAGTTCCCGGGTTTTCTGTTCAGTAATATCGGTATAGTGTTCGATTCGGCCGCCCTCGTACAGGCCTGATTGGATCGGCTGACTCCAGTGTTGCAGCCACCGTTCCTCGCCATCGCCGGCTGACGGCAAATGCACCTCGAATTCCTCGACATCAGTGTTGTCGTCGTAGGTGGCCAATACCCGGTTTCGAAACGACTCCTCGTCGGCAACGAGCGGGGAGACATCGTCGAGGAGGAGCTGACGTTTATCCTGGCCGAGGACCGAGGACCGATCCAGGCCGAAGTACGATTCCGTCGCTTCGTTGATCCAAACAACGTGAAAGTCTTCGTCAAGGACGAACGTCGCCACATCCGAGGTGTCGAGGACGTCGTCGGTAAGCGTCCGGTATTCCTCTCGACTCCGTTCGAGTTCCTGTTTGGCGATGTCCTGGGTGGCGTTGTACGTGCCGACGCCAAAGGCAACCACCGACCCGAAAAGGATGCCGTCCAGGGCGAGGATCCAGGGCTTGAGCGAGCCCATAGCTACCAGTTGGAACCCGATGACCAGCGCGTACAGCCCCGCAAGCCCGGCAGCAATGCCGACGTTCCACTTCATCACCGTCAGCTTGTATTTGGGATCCCACTCCTGCTGGCGAACCCACAGCCCACCGCCAACCAGCCCCAGCGCAAGCGCCATCAGGAAGAAGTTCTCGAGAACCGTCATCGGGAACGACCAGGTGAGAAAGGACAGGTCCTCCCACATGTCGTATAGCGGCACAGCAAGGAGGAGAACGCCGAGCGCGGAAATCGCGATCCAGGACACGTCGGCGACTCGCTCGGCAGTCCGGTCTCGTGTCATTCGCGTAATTCTCGGATTACAGGTGAAGCCCTGTAAGTGTCCTGCCCAGGCCACCCCCGATTGTTCGATATCGAATTTACTCGAACAGGGAATAGCCTCGCGTTAGATGCCTATCCAGTAGCACCAAGCGACACGTGTGGCCCAAGGGACACAGTTTGTCCGTTCTCCAACAATCTCACCTTCGGGTACGACTGGTACGTAGGATCGATACGGAAAGGCGTCGTATCAGCCGACCGAAGGAACCGGTTTCGTGCTAGTCGTCTGTTTCGAGGAGGAGCCGTTCGACCGGTGACCGATCGAGGTGGTAGAGCCGGACATCCGAGTACAGGAGCAAGGAGCCCACGATTACCCAGAGACTGCCGCCAAGCGCCGCCCACGTCAGATTACTGAATACCGGAACGTACAGTTGTGACAGCCAGAGACCGACGCCAATCGCGATAAGGACCATCCCGACAGGGGTGCCGGTCTCGAGATACGAACGATCACGATCCATACCTGGAAAAATGGGCTCTCCATTTGTAAACTCACCCCTCAAATTATTGTTTGTGATAACCAACTGGTGTCCCACGGGACGGTGGAGCAAGACCGCAATATCGATTGGTACTTAGCAGAACAAACAGAGTTCAAATAGCTACTGGAGGTCTGTGGTCGCACTCGACAGTCCAACGCTCGCCCGGATGGCCTCCTTGTGTCTGGCGGCCAGCCCCAGCGTCAGTACCAGTCCATACAATGCGACCAGGTACCAGCCGAAGGCCAGAAACGTCGGATCGATGGTGCGGACACCGAGCGCCCACGCCTCCGAGACGACACTCAATCCCACGAGGCCAATCGCATAGGCGTGGAGGGGTGTGCTACTGAAAATCGTCTGGTCGAACTGCTCAACGTAGTCGGGTTCCGGCGTGAATAGCCGGGGTTCGTTGGCCTCCCGGTGGCGAAACAGCGTCAGTGCCAACACGGCACCGACGACACCGAGTCCCACCCAGCCCGCACCGACGATTGCGGGATCCAAATTCACCCGCATGACGATCCAGGTGAGCGACCACGCTGCCCACACGATCAGGCCGGCACCGTAGATGCGGTAGGCCTGTCTGACGAGCGATTGAGACACCATGTCTGCCACTCACAACCGAAGAGGCAATAAATGTATCCCGTCCGGAACGACTGATCGGCCGTCCGCTGGCCGGGGTTCAATCTATGTGCTGATCGAGCCAGGAAAGAAGCAGTTGTATAATAACGGCCGCGAAACCGGTCTCCGCACTCCAGATTGCCGTCTCGGTCGGTCCACCCGGGACCGCCTCGTTCCCCACGACGCTCAACAGTACTGTCTGCTCGTCGACAACGAGGATACGCCCCGTCTCTTGGGTCGCAGTCAGGTCGGTCGGAAACGCCACGGTCGAAACGCCCTCTTCATCGGCAAACCGATCGAGAACGTCCGGTGACGCGCTCACCACCTCCGTCGAGACTCCCACCCGGGCACGCTCGATGAGAGCGGTCACCAGTTCGTTGGTCACCGTCTCCGGCCCCCCACCGTATAGCACCCGTTCGTCGGCTTCGGAGACGAGTTGGATCGCCCGATCGGTGACAGTTTCCCGGCCCTGGATCGTCCAGACGGCCTCTTGTTCATCGTCGAGATCGGGTCGATCAGTCTTGACGGACTCGAGGTACTCGAAGGCCTGGGCTTCGCGGTCCTCGTATCGGCGGTGCAATCGATCGCGTGCCTCGTCCAAGCCCACCGGGCGATACCGAATCGGCGACGACTGCTGGACTTCACACAGGCCCCGGTCTTCCAGCTTTTCGGCAGCGCTGTAGACTTGGGATCGGGGGACGTCTGCGATCCGGTCAATGTCGCTGGCGGTCCCGGTCCCCAGTTTCTGGAGGGCGATGAACACCTGGGCCTCGTAGCTGGTGAGACCCAGATCCTCCAGCGCCTGTCTGGCCTCGGATTCGTCCATGCCGTTAGTCGTCCCCATCGGTCGCCACGGGATTGGACGTTCCGCCGCCTGCGTCCAGCCCGGGACCGAGATATTTCGTCCAGACGACCAGCAGGCTCGGCAGCACCAACACGCTCGCGAGGAACGCGTAAATGATCGTCAGGCCCGTGATGAGTCCGAACTGCTGGAGCGGCGGCAGGATGGCGAAGACGAGCACGCCGAAGCCACCAACCGTGGTCGCCGCACTCCCCAAGAGCGCCCCGCCGGTTCCCGTGACTGCACGGTTCATCGCCGCCCAAACTGACTCGCTTCGCTCGAGTTCTTGGTTATACCGTTCGCTCAGGTGGATACTGTAGGCTACCCCCAGTCCCACGGTGAGGCTCGTTATCATCCCGGTGAGGATGTTGAAGGGGATTCCCACGAGATACATGGTCCCAAGGATCCAGGAGACGCTCAGGACGACGGGAAGCAGCGTCACTGCACCGAGCGTCGCACTACCCTCGGTCAACCGATAGGCGGCCATGAGGAACGCAAAAACGGCGACCAACGTGATGAGCAGGCTTTGAACAACCGTCTCTAACAGCTGATCCTGGACGATCGTGAACAGGACGGACTGGCCGGTTGCCGTGGCTGTCACACCCGGAACGTCCGCGAAGCCGTCGGCGACTGCCTGCATCTCCGTGGTGACCTCGCGCCCGGGCGCACTCCCGCTGGTCGACACGACCATCCGAAGGGCGGCGTACTCCCCGTCACTCGTGCGGTACAGGACGCCGGCAGCCTGCTCGGGAGCGGTCTCGTATAACGCATTGTAGACGCCTTCGACGTTTTCCTCGGGCAGTCCATCACCGTCCGCATCGGCCGCTGCAAGTGTCGCATTGAACGACGCGTTCGAAGCGGCGACCTGTCCCAAGACCGATACCGGGCTCTGGATGTTCGCTTGCCCGTCGGCGAGTTTTTGCGTGACGTTACTCTCGCTCGCCCGATCGGTTGCGTCCGCGACGGCCTGCAGCGTCTCGGGCGTGGCCACGTCGCCTTCGACCAAGATCTGTGCCTGGGCGTCCTGTCTGATGAAGTTCTCGTTGACGAACGAGAGCTGTTGTTTGGCGGAGTACTCGGATGGCTTGAACGGCTCAGGCAACGACTCCATCCACCCCGGCGGGTCCTCCGCGAGGAAGTCCTCTTGATTGAAGCTGGTGTCGACCTGCGTGGCGCCGTAGGCCCCACCCGCACTGACGAGCACCGCTAGCAAGATTACGACGAGCGGTGCCCGTTTTGCGGCTCGTGCGCCGACTGACAGCACTGCACTAAACCGCCCGCCACCGGTGCCGAAGGCACGTTTTTGGCGATCCCACCCGCGGGATTCGAGAAAGCCATCGATCTCGACTTTGGCCGCCGGAACCAACACCCCGAAGACCAGCAGGGCGGCACCGATGCCGAACGCACTCACGATACCGAACTCCTGGATCGGTGGGACGGGACTCGTGAGGTTCGAGAGGAAGCCGATGACCGTCGTCGCCGTCACCCACACCAGTGCGATACCGACCCCAGTCAGGGCAACCCGCATCGACCCGGCGACCCCGTTTTCGAGGGTTTCCCGCTCTTCGCGGTGGCGCATGAAGATATGGATCGCGTAGTCGATAGAGAGGCCGATCAGGAGGACCGGTATCGCGATAAACATCTGATTGAAGTCGATCCCAGCCCAGCCCATGAACCCGAACGTCCAGGTGAGAACGACGCCGATCCCGGTGACACCCAGGAGAATGTCGATCACGTCACGGTAGGCGATCAACAACGCAAGAATGACGAAGAGCATCGCCATTGGCCCGACGATCGCGAGACTGTCGGTCATCGAGTTGGTAATTTCCTCGGTGATCATTCCGGCGCCGAAGACGATGACGTCCAACCCGCTATCGGCCTGGTCTGCGACGTCTTGCATCGCGAGTTGGGCGTCGATGACGGTCTCGGAAGCGGCACCCATGCCTGGCGCGCCACCGCCCTCGGAGACCTGCGTGACAACGACCATCGTCGCGTTCGAACTCGAATCACCCGGTTCGTAGGTGCGTGGCATGAGTGCCAGGCCACTCATCGACCCGGCACTGCCCGACGTCAAGACTGACTGAAGTGCCTGGTCGATCTGAGTGGCGTTCATCGACTGGAGTTGCGCGCGCTGCTCGCTAAGTGTGGGATCGGGTGCCGATTCAAGCTGTTCCTGTTGGGTCTGGAGTTGCTGGCCGAGTTCCTGCAGCCTGGCCGCCTCCTCCTCGAGGGCCTCCCCACGCTGGGTGAGCTGCTCGAATTCGGCCTGGAGGACGCCCACAGAACCGAGCTCATAGGCCTGGGCGAGTTGAGATTCGTTCTGTGCGCTGCGGACGAGCTGGGCCGAGCGGTTGAAGGTCGTGTAGTCCTCCCCGGTTAACTCGACGGAGGTATTCGCCCGTACCGCGTCGAACTGGTCCCGAGGAGACGCTGATGGATTCGCCCGGAGGACATCGAGGGCGCCGCGCAACAGCGCG
>CAZKGF010000135.1:0-6074 GCA_964552115.1 uncultured Halobacteriales archaeon | reverse complement strand
TGCCCATCGCGGAGTCGGTCGATTTGGCTCAGCTTGCCGAACATACCCAAGGATTCGTGGGCGCCGATTTGGAAAACTTGGCCAAGGAGAGCGCAATGCACGCACTGCGACGAGTTCGTCCCGAACTCGAGTTGGACGGAGAAACCATCCCCGAAGACGTGCTCGAGTCGATCCGTGTCGAAGAGGACGACTGGAAGGCAGCACTCCGCGGAATCGAACCGTCGGCCATGCGGGAAATGTTCGTCGAAGTACCCGACGTTACCTGGGCCGATGTTGGGGGTCTCGAGTCGGCCAAAGAGCGGCTCCGTGAAGCCGTCCAATGGCCACTTGAGCATGCCGATACCTACGACTACGCAGGCCTCGAACCCCCGACTGGTATTCTCCTGTACGGCCCCCCTGGAACCGGGAAAACATTGTTGGCCAAAGCTGTCGCAAACGAATCCCAGAGTAATTTTATCTCGGTCAAGGGACCAGAACTCTTCGATAAATTCGTTGGAGAATCCGAAAAAGGTGTGCGAGACATTTTCGCAACGGCCCGCGAAAACGCTCCAACCGTATTGTTCTTCGACGAGATAGATGCGATCGCTACCGAACGAAATCGGAGCGTGGGTGACACGGACGTAGGCCAGCGAGTGGTATCACAGTTGCTGACCGAACTAGATGGACTCGAGGAACTGGAGGACGTGGTCGTGATCGCGACGACAAATCGACCAGACCTTCTGGACGATGCGTTATTGCGACCCGGCAGGCTTGACGTGCACGTGTCGGTCGACGAACCCGACGAAACAGCTCGGGAAGAAATATTCGAAATTCATACGCGAGGCAAACCGATCGATGACGATGTCGATATCGCCGAGTTGGCGGCGGAGACAGGTGGGTGTGTCGGGGCTGACATCGAAGCGATCTGTCGCGAAGCCGCCACGATTGCGGTCAGAGAATATGTTACTGGAACAGGCGAAGACGGTGGGGCAATCGAGGATATCGTGCTCACCAGAGCGCACTTTCAGCAAGCCATCGAAACAGTCGCTGACAAATCACGTGACTCGGGTGGCAGCCAGGCCGTCGAGGCGCTGTGAAGTAGCCTCTATCGGTTCGGCGATCGGGAGTTGTCTGTAGAGAAAAGATTGTTTCCGCGACGGGAAGATTTACTACCGTCCCACCCCAATAATGGGATGGTATGAGTACTCAGAAAACAGTTCGACAAGAGGCGGGTACCGTCGTCGAGAATCCGGTCCGACTCGATCAAGAGAAGGCCGAACAAATCATTGAGGCATTGAATCGAGACCTGGCCGACGCGTACGTTCTCTACCACCAACTCCACAAGCACCACTGGAACGTCGAGGGTGCCGAGCACCACGATATCCACGTCTGGCTCCAGGAGGCTTACGAGGACATCGAGGCCGCGGCGGACGAAGTCGCCGAACGCCTCCAGTCAATCGGTGGGGTCCCACACGCAAGTATGGACGCGCTCTCTGCCAACGCGACGATCGAACCCGAAGACGAGGACGTATACGACATCCGAACCTCCCTCGAGAACGACCTAGCCCTGTACGGAGACGTGATAGAGAGTTACCGTGACCATATCGAACTCGCTGATGGTCTCGGTGATTACGCCACCGCAGAGATGCTCCGCCAACAACTGATGGTCCTCGAAGACCACGTCCACGTCATCGATCATTATCTCGAAGACGACACGCTCGTCCTAGACGCAGCCTCGCACTAACCCCCCCAGCAGTGGTCTAGGCACCCGAGACAGCATTACGCCTGTAGCCAATTACTTTGTTCGTCCATCCGACATTCCAAGTGAATTATATATCTTATCCTAAAAAATTACTAATATTATTCCAACCGAGGACGCCGGTCGCATGGAGGGATACAGATGGCGGGGATCACACGCCGACAGTTCGTTGGGGGTGCATCGGCGCTGTTCGGAATCCAGGGATTCGATGGGGACGACCTGAGTGAGACCGATCACGACCGTGCCCGGACACCTGAAACAGTAACCAACGGTCCAGCACCACAAACCCAGATCCAGGGGCCTGCTCCCCCACGACAATTTTTCCTCGATAGTGAGGTCGAACTCGTCGGCACCGTGCCCAACAGACCGGAAACCGTGTTTCTCTATCGGTACGAAAACCCGATTCCTGGGGCGAGTGGCCTGGAAGTGTGGCAGGGACAAACCAGGCTGACTCAGGAAGGCCGGGCCTTGGAAGCGATAGATGCGTACGTCTGGCTCGAAACACTCCGGACGCTTCTCCCCACTGCTCGTCAAGTTCGGGAAGAACTCACGTCGATCGTAGACCAGACGCGGCAAATTCAATCGACCTTGTCCGGCCCGGAGCAGGCACTAGAGACTGCAGTCACCCAGCTGGATCGGCTCCGCTCACAGTTCGAAATCGACGTTCGAATCAGAACCATCAATGTGTGGAACGCATTGACCCAGGCGTATCCGACGATCGGCACGCTCGAAACGGCGATCCGTCAGGCCCATGGAACCATCGAAGACTGGCTTGGCGTCGCTCGACAGGCCACGTCTGACCTCCCACCACTGATCCAGTTTTTGGGCGAAGCCGAGGACCCAACAGCAGTCGATCTCGATCGAGCGGCCCAACGTATTCAAGCTGGGCACTCGGCTCTCAACGGGTTGGAAACAGAATCGACGGAACTCCTCAACGATATCGAGCAGGTCGAACGCAATGCGGAAGCGACACTCCAAGAACTCAACCAATCGGACGACCGGTTGTTCGCCCAAATCGAGGCGACGGTCGATCTGGATCTTGGTCTCGTCCAGGGCGCGGTCAACCAGGCACTCCAGGCGATCACGAACCAACTGCGGGACCTCGTGAACGCATTGTTCTCCGAAGTTGTCGATCCGCTTCTGTCACCGGTCCGCGAATTTCGCTCCAACGTCAGAACGTCACGAGACGGCGTGGAACCATCGCCACCGCCGGCCGAGCAACGCACAGCCCTCGAACGCGAGTGGAACAATCGGCGCGACGCGTCGTTCGTCGTCAGCGGGACGATGACCATGGGAAGCCTGGTTGGTCTTCTCGTCCTGTTTAATTCCTGGATATCCCCGGCCCCGGAGGTGGAGTGAATATGTCGAGTCGTGCAGATTCGGGGATGTTCCACACGCTTCGAGCCCGGATCACCGGCGATCCAAAACAGTTTGTGATCGAATGCGGGCAGTGGGTCGCGGTTTTGGCAGGCTATGTGGTTGTCACGGGACTGGTATGCGTCTGGCTTGACCCCGTCGTCCCAGGTCGATCGCTGGCGCCAGTGAAAATCTTCACCGCCGTCCCGGTTCTGGGAGCCTTCGCCCTTGCACTCATCGGAATCGTGCTCAAACCGGTGGCCAACCCGACGTCCCCACGGGACTACGCTTTGGGGTTTCGAACTCGGACTGCGATCCTATTCGGGACCTTAGTACTGTTTTTCGCATTCGCCGTAGGGGTGTTCGGGCAGCCACCAGGACCCAAGGCCCTTCCGGGGTTGCTCGGCGACGTGGCCGATGCGGAGTTCCTCCAAACCGGCGTTCCGTTCCAGCTGTTGGGGCTTGGCCTCGTCGCGGTGTTGCTTGTACTGCTCTCGGCGGTGACCGTCGGAGGCTTTCTTGTCGGGGCGGTTGGCGGGAGCATCGCCGGACTTGTTGGCTGGTCGCTATCGATCAACTCACTCGTTGCCGGGGCACTCGTCGGGGGGATGCTCGGAGCCGTTGCTGTGACGGCTTTGATGGGTCTCGATCCGCGCCAGGTCGACCAGAGTGGTATCGCCGCGGGGTCTGTGGTGGGTGTGGCGGTAATGGTGTTGGCCCCCGTTCCTGAACTCGTCCTCGGATGGTCGACGATCGCGGCGGGCACCATTGCCGGGATGGAGTGGCAAGAGATCCCCGAAGACCGCCCGACGAACGCGCTCCGTGCTCTCCGCCTGGGCGGTTCTCTCGGAGCCATCCCCGGGTTCGAAAGTCTCGCCGTCGATCCGGAAAACTCACCCGACACTCGGGAAGCCGCGTTCGCCGGGCTTCGATACCCAGGCGGTGCTGGCTGGAGTATCCTGGTCAATATCGGCGTCTTGGTATTCCTTTCGCCACTTCTCCTCTTCGTCCCTCTGATATTCGTCCTCGGGTACCTGTTCCGGATCACAGCCGCCGCGGCCCATGGATACGATCGGCCACCAGATCTCCGCATCGGCCGTGGTCGGCGTGCGTTATTCAGAGAAGGGGTGGTCGGTACGGTTGTGCTCGGGTTGCCGCTGCTCCTCGCCGGTTCGCTCGTCCCGCCCCTAACGCACATCGGCGGCTACATAACGGTCGGCGAAACGAGGGTCACCACCAGCGATGTCGGTGCTCTGCTCATCGACGTCTATCACGGATTTGTACTACCAGCTCCACTCGTCGACAATGCCGTGCTCGCATTCATTCTCTTCGTCGGCGTGATAATCTGGATTCCACTCTTGGCAATCAGCTATGCGACTGGTGGAAGCCTCCGAACCGCGTTCGACCCCCGACGCCTCGCCGATCTGCTTTCGCCACGCTACGCCGCGTTTCTCGGAATCCAACTAGGATACCTTCTCGTCATCCCCCTCGCGGCAACGGTCGCCGCAGGGCTGGGCTTTGCCGTTGCACTGGCTATTGCTGAAGGAGTCGGCATTCTTGGGGGTGTACTCGGCGTCCTCGTTTTTGTGGGTTGCTTGACTTTTCTCATGCTACTGCCCGCTGCGTCGGCGTCCCTGTGGGGATTGTACGCTTGTGGCCACTCGGTAGAGGAATACAGACCGTTGGCTGGCGTGCTGATTGAACTTGCAAAAAATCAGCAAGAACGGAGTTCGTCTATCTAGCCCATTTGACGAGAAGAACAGTTCTACGTCCGGCGATTACTGTCGTAGCTCGACAGTCAAATCACTCGCAATCCAGCCGTCAGTATTGTCTAATTCGATAAAGACCTTCGTGTCCGGACATCGACGACACACCGTTACGGACGGGTACTCGTTTTCATCGTGCTCGGAGGACCCAGTCCCGACGACCACGTCGGCTGTCATTGTTATCTTTAGGGACCCCTAAATTAAATATCTGCTGATCGAATCGTAGTCGGACTGGGGCGTAGCCGAACATTGTAAAGAGTAGCTTCCACGACTCTCGGTGACTGGACAACGGACCTCCCGCCCCGCACCACAGAAGCTAAGAACCGGCCTCGGGAATTCCAAGTAATGGGTGTTGATCTCTGTATCCGAAACTGTCGACTCCTCACGCCCGACGGGACGAGCGACGGTGGCGCAGGCGTGGCGGTCGATGGAGGCACTATCGCAGCCGTAGGCCGGGCGGACTCACTCCCGACTGCCGACACAGTGTTGGACGCAGAAAATAAGCTCCTCGCGCCCGGGGTGATCGATTGTCACATCCACAATCGCGAACCAGGACTCTCGTACAAAGAGGACTGGGAGAGCGCTACGCGGGCAGCGGCTGCCGGTGGAGTCACCACCGTTGTCGGGATGCCGAATACGGATCCGATCATCGACCGACCAAGCCACCTCGAAACGAAGTACGAACTCGGTGAAACTAGCGCACTGGTCGATTTCCAGTCGTATGCTGTCGTCACTGCCGAAAACATCGAAGAGATCGGACCGCTCGACGACGCCGGCGTACTCGGGTACAAGGTGTTTCTCGGAACGACCGTCGGCGATATCCCCCCGCCGAGCGATGGACAACTGTTGGAGGCGATGGACCGCATCGCAGAGACGGGCAAACGACTCGGATTTCACGAGGAAAACGACGAAATCGTCGCCCATCGGACGGCCCAGTTCAAGGCGGCCGGACGGAATAGACCGATCGATCACGCTCACTCTCGACCACCAATCGCTGAAACCGAGGCAGTAAGCCGGACGATCTTGTTCGCCGAAGAGACCGGCACGAAAATCCACATGTTTCACGTCTCCTCTGGGAGTGCCGCTGCGGTCGTGTCGGAAGGAAAATCCCGAGGCGTCGATGTGACCGCGGAGACGACCCCCCATTACCTGTGGTTCACAGAAGACGTCTTGCGCGAGAAGGGCAACGTGGCCCGGGTCCAACCACCGATCCG
>CAZKGF010000134.1:0-6110 GCA_964552115.1 uncultured Halobacteriales archaeon | reverse complement strand
TCCAGGGAGTGTACCAGGGTGAGGAACTGGGTGATCTGTCGAGTATCGAGAACCCTGACGCGATCGACGAAATTGGGAACGCTAGGTAACTCCGGGTTATCGAATCCAGTTTTGGGCGACGGCCGGTGATTCTGCGGTACAGTTTATCGCCAGGGGCCTGGCAATCCCGTTGGTCGACGCACTCAAGCGGATAAGTTAATTATTACATGTAGCCCAGATCGCGCAGTCGCTCCATGAGATCTTCTTTGTCTTGTGCACGACCTGCCCGCTCGGTCGTGTTTGCCATGTCCTGGAGCCATGCCGGTCTATCCGCCGCTTTATCGGTCGAAATCTCACTCCCCAGAGACCGAAATCCGGCGAAATACTTCGGAGAGACAGGAATGTCAGCTTGCGTGAGATCGTTCGGAAGATCGTCGGCATCCATCGGGACGTATCCGTCGTCCGGATACTCCGGGACGGTATCTGGCACGACGTAGTTCCAGAACGCCTCCCAGACGTCCGGCTCTGCAAATTGGAGAATCGGTTGAATCCGATCGTGCGGTGGATAGATATCTGGATCGTGCCGCGGAGAGAAGAACGTCTCATCCGCCCTGGCCTCTTGCTCATCCCACCGAACGCCAGAGATTACGCCGTCGACATCATGTTCCTCGAGAGTGTCGTTGAGGGCGACAGTTTTGAGGAGATGGTTGCCAACGTACGTGTCCAACAAGAACGGGAACGTATCGTCCTCGTACTCCAAGAGGTCACGAACGTGGTGCCGATTGTGCTCCGATAACTCCTCGACTGGAATCTCGTCCCCCGGCGATAGATTCTGTTCGTCTACGTACTCTCCGACGTCCTCATTTCGTGCGTAGATAACCTCGAGATCCCACTCCGTGGCCCATCTGTCGACAAAATCGTGGATTTCGTCGAAGTGCTGGTAGTGATCGATGAACACCGCTGGCGGGATTTCGTACCCAAATTCGTCAGCTACCTCCTTGATGAAATACAGTGTTAATGTCGAATCTTTTCCGCCCGTCCACATTACGACGGGTCGTCGATACTGTTCCAGGCCCCTCCTTGTAACCTCGATCGCCTTCTCAATTTTGTCCTCGATCGTCGGATAGTCACTCGGTGTTTGGCCCTCACCTTCAGAATAATCGACGTCGAGATAGTCTGGAAACTCGGTAGTCGTCGCCATCGTGTAATGAGATATAATTACGGCTGGTAAGTGTTTTTCGGAGTCTCGCCAGCAGTCACGGCAGAACACGTGCGCACGCCTCAAAAGGCGGGGTCTGTGGTGTTGCCGCACGCCGCCTCGATCCCGCCGTATTGTCTGACCCAGGTCGGATTGCCTCCACCGGGAACCTGGCGGACCAGTCCTCATACTCACGAGTCGATTCTGACCAGAGTCTGGAACTGTGTTGGCACCATCGCCACAAACCACCTCCTGGTCGTGGGATGCTCAACCGTGTACAGCGAATCAATGGATAAGAGCCAAGTATACAATCGACGTACCGTGGATGAGGAAATGTCACAACAATTAGTTCAGGTGAACTTTACACTGGCCGAGGGCTGGAGTGCTGAGGACCATCTTGAAGAAGCGCACAACGTCGCTCCGGGGATCGGCGACTATCCGGGTCTCGAGTGGAAAATTTGGATAAAAAATCCCGAGACAGGCGAGCGTGGCGGGATATATCTCTTCGACAATGCTGAAGACGCAGAAGCGTACGTCGAGTCAAAATATGTCGACGACTCGAAAGACATGTTCGCAGAGATCGAGATCAAGCAGTGGGAGATTATCGACGAACTCACCGAAATCACGGGTGGACCGCCCTCGATCGTCTCCTCCGAATAGGGTGCTTTGCCAGCGGCTGAATTGATTAGTGTGAGAGACGATCTTTCTTGACGTACCAATGGCGTGAGGGGCTCCGCATCCCGACTGTATGTCGGTCTATCCGACCCACCCGACACGGTGTGGGCCGAATCAGAACAAAGTGGATTTTCGATGACGTTGTATCGTCACTCGGCCTTGGCAAACGCCAATCCCCTCTTCGACCTTTTAGCGGCCGCTGTTAATCGTCCCCAGCCGTAGTCTGTGGCCTATACTGCCTACTTATCGCTTTCCACTTACCGGAACTGAACCGGTAATAGTTGATGATGGCTGGGACGATCGCTTGCCCAAAGTACGCAAGGTAGAGCCCCCAGAGGCCGAGTGCCGTCGTCGCTCCAAGGTAGGTGAGTGGAATCGCCAAGCCAACCATACCGAGTGCTCGACTGTAAAACGGCCACCGTGTGTCACCGGTCGCATCGAGCGCTCCGGCGTAGGCCCCGCCGATTCCCCGCGCGATGACTGCGATAGCCGCAGCATACACGAGGGATACTGCAATCGGAACAGTCTCGCCGACCGGATCGTTTACGAATAGAAGAACGATGGGTTTGGCAAAAATGAGAACGATCGCGGCTGCAAATACGTACGTCACCACCGCGATCCGGGCGATTTCGTGTCCATAAATTTCGGCCAGTCGCTCCTTCCCCTCGCCTAAAGATTGACCGACCAAACTGCTCGCGGCGAGTCCATAGCCCCAGCCAGGGGTGTTCATCAGGCCCCAAATTCGCCGACTTACCACGTACGCTGCGACGACTGGTTCACCGAACAGCCCGACGAACGCGATCATTGGGAATCGCGCTACTGTCCAAACCCCCCGCCGACCGGTTGCTGGGAGACTGATTCGAACCAGGTCTCGAATCGTGGGGATATGCACGTACTGGCCCCGAACGGAGACTTGCACCGGAAGTGATCCGATACCAGGGAGACGGCCCCGGATCAAGCCGATTGCGAAGACTGCTGTAACAACGAAATTCGAGAGGACAGTCCCCATAGCTGCCCCGACAACGCCCATTCCCAGTCCAAAGATGAACAGCGCATTGAAGCCGATGTTCGCAACGGCACCACTGCCCCGGAGGATCATCGGGGACCACGCGTCGTCTGCCCCGATGAGAATACGACTCCCGATCAAATTCAGGGCTGCGAACGGAACGCCGAATGCAATGATCTCCAGGTACGCAGCCCCGAGTTCGACCAACCGCGGCTCGTCGGTCAACAGCCGGATGAGTTCGGACGGGTACAATCCCATGACTGTGGTCAGCCCCACACTGACGAACAGGACCAGAATTACACTCGACCGGACGGCTTGTCCAAGTTGATCGAAGGCTTGAGCGCCAAACCGCTGTGAGACGAGGGCGATCGTACCGGTTGCCAATCCCCCACCGATCGTGTACGCGAGACCCCAGTATGGACCTGCAAACCCGATTCCCGCGATTGCCGCCGGGCCAATAGCGATCCCGACCATCGCGATATCGATGGCGCTTTTGGACATCCGGGCAAGGCCGGTCACGATCCGAGGCCAAGCCAAGTCCACAGTCCTGTAGACGTGCTCGCGGGTGACGAGGCCGACTCGTGCCAAGCCGAGTCCAATGCCCAAGATGAGAAGACGAACTGGATTCGGGACTCCAACCACGACGGATGATACTCCGATCGACAATCGGTAAGGACTTACTATTCATCGGGACACGCCTGGGAAATGCAGCAATTCCACCTCGGATGCTCACGGACACGTCCCACCGGAGCAGGCCGCTTCAGCCTGACCGGTCCGTCGGCTCCACATCGAATCGGTTGAGGAATGCTTGGACCGCTTGGTCCGTCCCGACGAGGACCAACCGTTCGTTACCAGTAAAGCGGTGACCAGGATCGACAGCGCCGGCCCGCCCGGATGCGTCCTCGATTGCGATGACCCGACATCCAGTTTTTTCGTAGATTCCCGACTCCGCGAGGGTCGATCCGGCAAAGGGGCTCGCAGGAACACGAACGAGCCGGATCTGGCTCGCAGGGGCCAACACATCCTCTCCGCGCAATTCCTTGGCCACCATCCGCGCACTTACCCGGGGGACGGAGAGCACGTAATCCGCACCCGCACTCAATGCCTTTCGCGTGGCATCGGAATCACTCATGCGAACTAATATTTCGATCTCCTTATGCAACGATCGTGCTTGTACCACCGTCAACAGCCCCGCCGAATCGTCGGGAAGGCCGACAATAATCGCACCAGCTTCTTCGATTCCCGCCTCGCGCAGAACCTCTTTCGAACCCGCATCACCAACGATATCAACCCCCTCTGACTCTTCGACATCGATGGTAACGACCTCGATACCTGCCTCTTCGATTACCTTCTTGGCAGCCCGCCCGACTTCGCCATAGCCTGCAAGGATGATCCGTTCGTGTTGGCGGAACGACCGTGAAGGCCGAGTGAATTCGGCCAATTCCTCTAACGCCTCGTGGTCCCCAGACACCAATAAGACAGTGTTCTGACGGATTATTGAATTGGGATCAGGAGGGAGTTGTAACTCCCCGTCGATCCAGGCGCCAATGATGTGGGCGCCGGTACGTTCCCGGATCTCCGAATTACGAATCCGAACGCCGATCAGTTCACTATCCTGCTGGACGGGGATTTCCATGACCTCTAAGTCCGGCCCCAGATCGATCGTCCCTTTGAGTTCCGTGCTGAACGAGGATGCCGCTTTCTCGGCGAGTCGATGGCCAAGAACCTCGTAGGGTGAAAGAACGCTATTCGCCCCCGTTTCGAGGAGGACATCACGCTGCTCCGTCTCGTCCGTCAACGCAATGATCTCGATATCCGAGCGCAAGGACCGCACCGTGAGAATTGTATTTATGTTTGCATCTCCGGCATCAGTCAACACTGCACGAGCCGATTCGATACTCGCTCGACGAAACGTCTCTGCGTCCTGTGGAGAGCCGTGAATAGCAGCGTATCCGTCATCGGAGAGATCTTTCGCGGCCTCTTCGGAAGACGAAATCAACACGTACTCGATGTCTAATTCCCGAATCTCGTCGAGCAACACGGTCGAGTCGCGGTCGTATTCACAGATGATGACGTGATCCCGCTTCGGTGAGAGGCGATTGTCGAGATCGACTTCGGCACCCGTGAACAGTGGTATAATGATGACGCGGAGGGTGAAGAATCCGATGCCAATGCCGGTGAGTTGCATCAGCACCATGAACACGTTCAAAACCGGACTCTCCCACGGTGCATCGGCTCCATACCCGGTGGTGGTCATCGTTTCGACGACCGTCTGGAACGAGCGAAAAATGGAGTGATCATCGCCTTCGAACACTGACATTCCGACGTTATAGAGGACCGTATACAGGAGGGCAATACCGGCGATCCCGAGGAGATAGTAGATGATGATTCGGTTCCGTCTGGAGAGATCAGTATCCGCGAGCGACCAGGGGAGTGATACCATCTGAGTAGTTCGAGATGTCACGCTCGCCTAAAAAAGATACCAGCTATGGAAAATACCGTCCGGAGACGGCGAACGAGGAGCCCACGTTCATACTACCCGGTCCCGTCGAGTTCGGTCTGTAGCCACTCCTACGCAATGGATAATACCGAATGTACGGCAACCAGACTGCAGGCGCCAGCACCGAGTACTGACGGCCTATGAAATGAACTTGTTGTCGCGCCAGTTGACGCCACCCGCTGCAGCGTTATCGGATGGTTCCTCGGTCACCGACAACTGAGCGGGCCGGCGTTCACCATCCACGATCTGCGTCGCCTGAAGTTCGTCATCCACTGCGGCGATTGCCGTCAGATTGCCCTTCTCGGCCCGAACTGCCACTTCACACAGAACCAGAAACATTGGATACTGGAGGGCTGTGTTTTGGAGGACCGTCTCTCGGTCACCTTTGAAACAGGCGTACTCTACCAACTCCGATGGAATTTCTTCTTCCTCTTCCTCGTATGCCCCCCACTGTGGACCGCCAGTACTGGGCTTTGTTCGGGTCGTCCCCGGTTCCCCATCAACCTCGTCCGGGTCCTCCTCATAGACCCGATTCTCGGTGACGCTGGCTTTCAGTTGGGCTGTCGGTGTGTACTTACTGATGCTATCGTCAGCCGGGACAGCACTGATGATGAGTGTGTTGTTACGGCGAGTAATATCTACGTCCGCGATCTCCGGCGGCAATTCGGGATCCTCGAAGTACTCGTAGACATCTTCGAGTGGCAGTTCGAGTGTCGAATGGAGTCTGTATACGCGACTAGTCATGTGTTGCG